>JBLHLE010000578.1:0-5451 GCA_047620805.1 Pirellulaceae bacterium | reverse complement strand
TATGCGCGTGATTCGGTTGCTGGCTACGCTATAATGCGGACCTATCGTGACGCTCACCCGTCGTGCGCCCGCCTCGAAAACCCACCAACTGGAATGCCAGCTTGATGTTCTGCCTCCGAACATTCTGGACTCTAAGTGTTGTTGCGATTCTCTCCACCTCCCTGAGAGCTGCTCCGCCGCTGCACGATCAAATCGATCGACTGATCGAAGCGCAACCGGAGTTTAAAAACTCGGCAGCGGAACTGGCTGACGACGCAACATTTCTACGCCGAGTCTACCTCGATTTGTCGGGCTCCATTCCCAACGCCGATCAGGTGCGTGATTTCCTCGACGACGAGTCACCGAAGAAGCGCCGACAGTTGATTGACTCACTGTTGTCGTCGCCCGAGCACGCCCGGCGAATGCAATATGTGTTCGACGAAATGTTGATGGAACGAAGGGTGGGAAAACACATCAGCTCTGAGGATTGGCAGAACTTCTTGCGGCAGTCTTTCCAAGAGAACAAACCCTGGGACGAATTCGTCCGCGAGATGCTAACTGCCGACGGCAGCGATGAGCAAACTCGTCCAGCCGCAAAGTTCTTGCTCGATCGCGAGCTACGAATGGACGACGTCTCCCGCGATCTGGGTCGAATATTCCTGGGACGCGACCTGCAATGTGCTCAGTGCCACGACCATCCGAGCGTCGACGACTATCATCAACAGCACTACTACGGCCTCATGGCCTTTCTAAAACGCAGCTACCTGTTCAAGGATCCAGAATCAGGCCTCACTTCCATCGGTGAGAAGGCCGAGGGAGATGTCGAATTCACGTCGGTGTTCACAAGTGAAACAGATAGCACGGCGCCGAGGATGCTCGATTTGCCTCCACTGGCCGATCCCCCCGCGGAAAAAGAACCCTACAAAGTTAAGCGGACGAAGACCACTCGATCGGTGCCCGTCTACAGCCGAAGAATGAAACTCGCCTCCGCGATGACCGATGACGCCAACGAAGCGTTCCGGTTGAATATCGCTAACCGAATCTGGGCGCTGATGATGGGTCGAGGCCTGGTGGAGCCGCTGGATATGATGCATGGCGAGAATGCACCATCGCATCCCGAGTTGATGAAGCTTCTGGCCGATTCGCTTTTGGAAAACAAATACGATCTGCGATATTTACTGCGAGAACTAGCGTTAACGAAAACGTATCAACGGAGCAGTCAGGGCAGAGGGGACCGCGACGACAAACCCCGCGACAACAAACCCCGTGCCTCCAACGAACCCAACAACTATTCGGTCGGTCGAATCAAACCACTTTCGCCCGAACAGCTTGTTGTGTCGATGATGAAGGCCACCGGCGCAATCACCGGCAGACCCGCTCCGTCCGCAAAGAAATTATCGCAACAAGATGCCATATTACGAAAGAACGTAGAAGCATTCGCTAAGGTGTTCGCCGTCGCTGGTCAGACGACTCAGTTCGACGCGGCGGCCAACCAGGCGCTTTTCCTTCGCAACGACAGCCTCATTCAGTCCTGGCTCGGATTCAAAGATGGGCTGGTCGATAAGCTGCTCGCACTCAGCACTGAACCTCCAGCTGACGAAAACGAATTGGCCGAGGAAGATAATCTGGCTGAGGAAAACGATCTGGCCGAGGAAAACGATCTGGCCGAGGAATTTTATCTCGCCGTGTTTTCTCGATTGCCGACCAACGACGAAGCACAATTTGTGACGAATTATCTGAAGACGAAGAAGGACCGACGCGATGCGTTACTTCAACTGACATGGGCTGCTTTAGTTTCCGTTGAGTTTCGCTTCAATCATTGATCAACTGCCTCAGCGAGGAATATTGTGAAACGAAATCAGGACTGCAATCGAATTGATCACTTGCTGGCTCGACGTCAATTCGTGGCGGGTGCAACGGCAGGCGTTCTCGGCACGTGCTTGAATGTTCCTGCGTTGGCAGAGCAGGAGATCAAAAAGTCTGGCAAGCAAATCCTTCAAATATTTCTTCAAGGAGGTGTTAGCCAACTTGAGTCCTGGGACCCCAAGCCCGGGACGAAGTACGGGGGTCCGTTTCGAGCGATCTCGACATCGGTACCCGGCATGCAGATATCCGAGTTACTCCCGCACACCGCGCAACGCATGCATCACCTGTCGATCGTCCGTAGCATCAACAGCAAAATCAGCGACCACGCAAAAGGCATGCTGTACATGGAACGAGGGCGGTCCGCTGGAGAATTCCCCTACATCGGCTCTGTGGCTTCAAAATACCTGGCCTCGGCGGAGACGAAACTGCCAGGGTACATTCATATCACTACCCGCGGCTTGAACGACAAGACCGCCGCCTTCCTCGGCGCTCAACACGCAGAGCTGAAGCTGGACGGTGTTAAGCCACCAGCGAACCTCAATCTTCCAGCCGGGGTCAATCCGGAAGCGGATACTGAACGCGAAAGCCTTCGGCTGCAGTTTGACAAGCAGTTTGCAAAACGAAGATCGAATGCTCACTTCGATACTTACGACGCGGCGTTTCAACAAGCGGCCATGTTGATGGAGCGCAAGAAGATCTTCGAAGGCAATGCTTCTGAAAAAGACCTCGCGCGATATGGCACGCACGACTTTGCCCGTTTTTGCCTCCTCGCCAGGACTCTGCTTGAGCAAGGAGCGACGTGCGTGAAAGTGACACATCACGGCTACGATTCCCACGCGGAGAATTTTAACTTTCACCTGGAACAGCTAGAAGAATTCGACAAGACCTTCGCGATGCTGATCGATGACTTGCACGACCGGGGCATGCTCGAAAACACGCTCGTGCTCGTTTGTTCAGAGTTCGGACGCACCCCAAAAATCAATGTTAGATACGGCCGCGATCACTGGGGGACAGCTTGGTCAACTCTCCTTGGAGGCTGCGGAATCCAACCCGGTGCCATTATCGGAAGTACGAATGAGCTGGGGACGGAAGTGGCTGATCGCGAGGTCGATTCAGGACACCTGTTCCACACCTATTTACGAGCGGTCGGTTTGGACTCCGTTGCAAACCACGACTTACCGGGCCGACCAATTCCCATCGGCGACCCCGCCGCAAGTGCGATCACGGAGTTGCTAACATGAACTCAACTGAGACTGACATGAATAACACTGACGAACCAGACACTGACGAACCAGACACTGACGAGTCTGATACAGCCAAATCTGACGTGGACGACAAGTCTGGCGCCGATGCCAAATCGGACGCTGGCGACAAGACCGCGAACGAAACCGTCGATCCAACACAGACACACGTTGTCACGGAATTCAAGCACGAAGAACCGCTAACCTCTTTGCGCTGCGATCCGACGGGGCGGTGGATTGCAGCCGGAGCGCAGGATCTGGACATTCAGTTGTGGGATTTGAAAGACGGAAAGAAGCGTACGCTCAAGGGGCACGATAGCTGGGTTCGTTCTTTCGAGTTCTCTTCCGATGGTACTCGAATGTACTCAGCATGTTGGGGTGGAGCGGTAAAAGCCTGGGATCTTACTCAAGCGGAACCGACGGTCATTTACAGCATACAGGCGCATCGGGGAGTCGCTCGTTGGGTACGCGTCAGCCCGGACGGCGAGTTACTAGCAACATGCGGCAACGACCTGTTGGTTCGCACTTGGAAGGCATCGGACGGAACTGCAGTGCAAGAGTTTGCGGGGCATAAGCGACACGTCTATGCCGTTGAGTTTCATCCCGAGGGCAATCAAATCGTATCCCAAGATCTGCTCGGCAATCTAAAAACCTGGAATCTCGCTACGGGCAAGGAGGAGCGAACGGTCGAAGCGGCAATGATGACGGGCTACGACAAGAAGTTTGCCGCGGACATGGGCGGCAGTCGCGACATGAGTTTCCGTGGCGACGGCACTCAATGGGCCAGTGCCGGGATCACGAAACTGACCAATGGATTCGCCGGAGTCCAAGACCCCATCATCGTTATTTTCGATTGGAAAACTGGCCAAATTCAACAAGAGCTCAGCGGGACAGCGAACTTCAAAGGCATTGCCTGGGGCGTGCGATTCCATCCCGACGGATTCATCGTAGGAGCAGGTGCCAACAAGAACGGTAAAGGCGAGCTGTGGTTCTACAAGACAGACGACAAGGAGCCATTCCACACAGTCAGCCTCCCCCACGCCGCGCGAGGCCTAGACCTAATAGGCAGCGACCGGCTGGCCGTCGCACACGCCGACGGCAACATCAGAATCTTCGCGATGCGAGCAAAATCCGAATAGGCGACCACGGCCAACTCCGTTCGACTCGCATAATGCCGCAGGCGTATCCGATTAAGAAGTGATTTCTGAAGCGTCGTTGAGAGCGGCGTCTTGTTTTGCGTCGTCTTGTTTTGCGGGAACGATTTGCCGGACGACTTCAGCGAGCCTTGCCATTGCGGGTCCGATTTCATCAATTCGTTCAGCTTTCGCCAAGTCGTTGATTTCAGTCGCCGGTGCAGTAATTGCGGCAAAACCAGCGGTTCCTCCTGTGCCCTTGAGAGTGTGAGAAAGTGTGGCAAGGCGGTCTATATCGCGAGCGTCGAATGCCGCTTCCATCTCTTTACTCGTCTCGGCAATGTAGTCAATAAACTCATCGATTATCTCTTGGAACAGCGGGTCATCTGTTGGAAGAGTTGAAAAAATCCGATCTGGTTCGGCGTTGGACGGAGATTGCCTGAGCGCTTTTGCAGTTTCAGCGTCGAGCTCACCTCCGCTTGGAAGTTGGGAGTGCGAGAGGCACTCCTTTACAGACTTCAGTAGCAATTGGTGGTCGATGGGTTTGGTAAGGTAGCCAGTGCAACCGGTCGCTATGCACTTGGCCTCGTCCCCTTTCATGGCATGCGCAGTTAGCGCGATAATGGGAGTGTCCAATCCGGCTTGGCGGAGTCTTTTGGTGGCGGTGTATCCGTCCATCACTGGCATCTGCATGTCCATCAGGATCAGGTCAAAATCCTGAGTTGTTGCCATCTCGACGGCGACTTTCCCGTTCTCCGCAGTGCTGACATGCGCGCCGGACTTGGTCAGAATCACCTTAAGTAATCTGACGTTGGCCGGGGCATCGTCGACGACTAGTATCCGCCTGGGAGTGGCGTTGTGGGTATCCGCCTTGGTTGCCGCAACATCTGCAACAGGATTAGATTCTTGTTGTGAATCAGGTCCCTCAATCGACTGCAGTTGGTCGTCGATTTCACCGATTTCGATTTCGATTGTGAAGACACTACCTTGGCCTTTCACGCTTTCGGCGCGTAGCGATCCGCCCAACGCTTCGGCGATTCGCTTACTGATCGCCAGTCCCAATCCCGTTCCGCCGAATTCGCGAGTAACCGAACTGTCCGCTTGGACAAATGGCTCGAAAATCGAGTTCAGTTTTCCCGGGTCTATTCCGATTCCGGTATCGGTGACGATAAACTGCAGGCGGTGAATGTCATCGTCTACGGTAGTGACGTCGAGTCGGACACCACCTTCTC
>JBLHLE010000577.1:0-5453 GCA_047620805.1 Pirellulaceae bacterium | reverse complement strand
CTCGTCCGCATACTGAGGCGCGCGATGGTACATCACTTCGTTGATCACTATCTCGTCGTGCAAAGCAAACGCATTTGGTGCGGCAGGGGTGGAAACCGAAACTGTTCCGAAATCTCCCGTTCCAGCAACAAGTCGTCCCTGATTAACATTGCCGATGCGAACAGCATCTTTTACGGAGTTTTTATTTGAAGTGTAGAGGAACAGTCGATCTCCATCAGCTAACTCGAATCCCAATTGAGCAGAAGTGAGTTGAAGATATTGCCCCGTGCCGATAGTCGTGGAGTTGAATTGATACTCGTTTCCCGTTGCAGGATGAACCAGACTCCAGCCGTCCAGCAACACCGCTGAACTGCCGTAGTTAACGAGTTCCACCCAACTGCTGCCGACACCGCTGGAATACTCGTTGATGGCAACAGGGTTGTCTTCAAAAGTAGTGGGGGCAAGCCGTCCTGAAATTTCTGGCTGAATAAATAAATCGTGTTCATCAACGGCGAAGTTAGCCGCCTGGATGGCCAACACGTTGCCATTATTCTGCAGCAGATTGGCATGGGCTGTAATATCGATAACAACGGGAGTCAGGGCATCGCGGTCGCCGCGATTGGCGTTTGCCGTCGACTCCCAATTTACGATGGCGGCCACGTCTCGCCGCGCGATTTCTGTCCCGTTCAAATAGGCCACAAAGCCATCGTCATATTTGACTCGCATCGTCAAGCGATCGTAGGAATTGGGTGCGTCAAACGTACTGCGAAAGTAAACACTCGGATTTACGTTTAGAGTTTCAGACTCAATATTCGTTGTAATCGACGCGCCGATGCCGCCGATCGCCAAAGGGTTTTGACCGAGGTATAGGCCCTGTATCGCGTCCTCGTTCAATGCGACATCCCACACGGCAACATCGTCAATTAAGCCACTAAAGTAGCCGTTCGCAGCGTCGTTTGAGAAGCCGATGTTGACGCGTTGCTGCCAATTGAAATCGGATTGAGCTTTGTTTCCACTGGCAACTCGTTCGCCATCTATGTAGATGCGTTGACCACCGACGTCGCCGCCATAGACATGAACCAAGTGGTGCCAGACGCCGTCACTGACGTTGAGGCCACTGGAAACAATTGTCTCGCCGCTATACACGCGACTGGAGACATTGGAGCCGTTGAGGTAGATATGACGATCGTGCCCACCGGCTCCCAAATCGCCATCGACTACAGCGAACAACCCCCGGCCGGCAACCGTCGTCTTGAACCACATCGCGGCGGTGTGCTGATCTTCCGAGACGTTAAGAGCTGCGCCGACATACTGCCCGTTTCCATTAAGTGAAAGGGATTCACCACTTCCTATATTGGCAGGCACGTCGTTACTAAACGTCGTGCCGACGGCCGCACCGTCGGCACCGTTGCCGGAAACGTCCGACCAATCGCCGTCAAAGGACCAGTATGCGATAGGTTCTGGAACGAACCCAATCTCCAGGGGCACGTCGGCGTACACTTCAATCTCATTCAAGCCAACGTGTTGCCCCAAATTGTTGGCGGTCAATGTTTCGAACCGAAGGTATCGAGCATTTGCTTCCGTCAGGCCATTAGCGGCGGAAAACTCATCGGCGACGATGGGCGTCTGACTCCAAGTCGCAGTCAATGTGTCCGCAAGAATCTCGACGGGATTTACGAGATCGTTATTTTGATCAATTTGATTTGAGGCCAAAATACGAAAGCCACCTGTGCCGCGATCATTGGACGCCGCGTTGTGTGTGTTACGCAGGTGAATTTCTTCGACGTTGAAAGACTCGCCCAGGTCGAGTGTAAACCATTCTTGGCTCTGCCCATTTCGTCCCAACCAGTAAGTCGAGCTATTCGGTAAGTTGTTGCTGGAGACATCGGCCGTTGACCCGTCGACAACATTCCCGACCTCGAATCCAGCGGTCGCTTGGTAAGATCCGCTGCTCGCAATAATCGTCTTGCCGACGGCAACATTTTGAATTCCAGCGGAAATCGAATCCGCATCTGTATCAAAACCCACTCCATAGTTGCCCGACGTCCAACTGCTGTCGTCAAAATTCGTCTCCGTCCAAGTCGCACCTAACGCGCCGCTGGAGGGAACATGATAGCGAACTTGGTCATTGGGATCGCTAAGTAACAATACGATTGGACCGCCCGTGTTGTCCGAGTCGAAATTCACCGCGCCGGGTGTACCTCCAACTTGTTCGCTAAAAGTCCAACTCTCGGGAACTTGGCCATCGGAGTGCCCTTTGAGCTTAGTCAGCGTAACGCCGGAGCCATCGGGAGCGACAGGGAATCGTCCGCCATCGGAATAGGTCAACAAGTCCATGTAACGATCGTTGGCGTTGATTAGCTCGAGCGTCTCACCGTTGTTATTGAGACTGCCGTTGAACGGACCAAAGACACCGTTCAATCCCGTTGTTAACTCCAATGCAACGGGGTCGGCTGCAACGACCGCGTATTCGCCACCGCCCAGCGTTGTGCCGTCGGGAAAGGTGTATTCGATTCCGCCACTAATTTGCCAACCACTGAGGTCCATATCGACGGACATTTGATTGTACAATTCGACCCATTCCGTTTGATTTGAACCCTCCAACGGATGAAACATTATTTCATTGAAGGTCGTGGTGCTATCGAGCACGATGCGTTTTTCAAGATCCTCGAACAGGCGTTGCCGCCGACGGCGGACCTTGGAACGTTTGCGATTGAATGCCATCCTACTTAACCTCGAGAATTCATTGGTTCGAAGATGCAAGGCCGAGAAATAAACGAAAGAAGAGAAACGGCTAGTATAGCCCACTGGAACGGCCCAATGCGACCATTTTGTTTACCTAAACCGTTTCTACGACAAAACTAAACGCAACTCCGATTGACCAGCAGCCGCAAGCTGGAATAATCGGTGTATGAAAAACTAACGCGAAAGAGGTGAACAGATGAGGCCAAACGACGTGGACATCGAAACGACACTAAAGACTCAGATTGAAGACTTGCTCGGCCGCTTCAAGCCGAACCCCACTTCGCCTCACAATGCGAGAATCCAGCGAGCCCTCTATATTGCTCGTCTGCTCCAACAACGGGCTGCCGTGCTGCAAACTCCTCAGGAGCGCCGCCAGCAAGCGGAGCTCGATCGGATGATCCAGAATCCAAGCGACAAGGTGACCCTAACGCAATTAACAGACCAAGCGTTTCGAGCACACACGGCCAACCGCGCTGTCGATCAGCTAACACATATTCTGGACGTCCAAGGCATACCTCGCTTCTTCAATCCAATCGATCGGGCGTTGTTGAGAGGCTTTCAATCGTTTGGCGCATACCTTCCGGGAGTCGCGGTCCCCCTAGTCAAAGACAAAATGCAACGCGAGACGGCGAATGTAATTCTGCCCGCTAAACGCGAACTCCTTTCGCAGCATCTCAACGAACGGCGGAAAGAAGGCGTTCGCATGAATGTCAACTTCCTGGGAGAAGCGTTGCTCGGCGAAGATGACGCGCAGCGGCGCCTGCAGACCTATCTGCAAAGCCTGCAATTGAATGAAATCGAAGTCATCTCAGTCAAAATCTCCACTTTGTACTCCCAAATTTCGTCGCTTGCTCGCGAACAAACCATCAACACGCTCTGCGACCGCATGGAGCTTTTGTACCGCGCATCGGCGAAATCCGAATTCGAGCGAAGCGATGGAACGATCGTGCCGAAGTTTGTCTACTTGGATATGGAAGAGTACCGCGACATGAGCATCACCGCTGATGTGTTCATGCAAACTCTGGACCGACCGGGCCTCCACGAGGTATCAGCGGGAATCGTCTTGCAAGCCTACATCCCCGACTCCTATACAACGCAAATGGCCATCAACGACTGGGCGAAGAAGCGAGTCGCGGCAGGCGGCGCGGCGATCACCATTCGCATCGTAAAGGGTGCAAACATGGAGATGGAGCGATTTGAGTCCTCCGTTCTCGGTTTGGCTCAACCACCTTTCCGAACGAAAGTCGAAACAGACGCCAACTACAAGCGTATGCTGCAGGAAGGAACCAGAGCAGACAACATCGCCGCTGTCCGTCTCGGCGTCGCATCACACAACTTGTTTGATTTGGCATACGCATACGCGACCGCAGTCGAACTTGGTATTCTGGATCGGCTTCAATTCGAGATGCTTGAAGGTATGGCGAACCACCAACGCCGCGCGTTGTTTGAGATCTCCGACAACCTGTTGCTCTACGCGCCAGCATGCAAACAGACAGACTTTATCCAAGCCATCGGCTACTTGATCCGTCGCCTGGATGAAAACACGGGCCCCGAAAACTTCCTCCGACATGCATTCCGCATTCGCGTGGATAGTCCGGAGTGGCAGGAACTCGAACGCGGCTTCATTAATTCGTTTAGCTATATCGACAAACTCGCCAGTGGCTCGCGTCGCCTGCAAAATCGTTTCGATCCAGTTCCCGAAAATCCTCCGCACCAAGCGTCGTGGGACATGCTGACGAATGAGCCTGATACAGACTTTGCTCTTGAGTCGAATTGGCAATGGTCTCAGTCAATCTATGCTCGCTGGAAAGACCGGCATTCCGATCACGCCAATGAAGTACCGCTGGTCGTCAGCGGCCGCAAGATTGTTAAAACAAAGATGCGGGAGTCGATCGATCCTTCAAATCCCCAGCAGGTCGTTGCTCGCTATTCCATAGCGGATGAAGACGATCTACGAGCAGCTCTCGAAACGGCCGAGAGCGACCCGGATGGCTGGCGAGATACAACTGCGGCTCAGCGCCGCGCGATCTTCCAACAAGTTGCTCAGAATCTACGGCGGCGGCGAGGAGAATTGCTCGGCGTCGCCCTCGCCGAAGGTGGCAAGACTCTAACCGAATCCGACCCCGAGGTCTCCGAGGCAATCGATTTCGTCGAATTCTACAGCCTATCCGCGGAGTGGTTCGAGTCACTGCCGAATCTTAAAGTTAAACCCAAGGGTACCGTCGCCGTGGTATCTCCGTGGAATTTCCCCATTGGCATCCCGTGCGGTGGTATCGCCGTGGCCTTGGCTGCGGGAAACACCGTGATTTTGAAACCGGCATCCGACACCGTCCTGACCGCTTACATCGTGTGTGAATGCTTCTGGCAAGCAGGTATATCGCAAAACACTCTGCAGTTCCTCCCCTGCCCTGGTAGCACGATTGGCGAGCAGCTAGTCACGGCCGACGAAGTCGATGCCGTAATTCTAACCGGAGGTACGGAAACCGCTGAAAGAATGCTGGCCGCGAAACCGCATCTGCACCTGCTGGCCGAGACTGGTGGCAAGAATGCAACGATTGTCACGGCGCTTTCGGATCGCGACCAGGCAATCAAACACGTAGTCCAATCGGCTTTCGGACATAGCGGCCAAAAATGCTCCGCCACATCGCTGCTCATCCTTGAAGAAGAAGTTTTTGCAGACGAGCAGTTCAAACAAACGCTATGCGACGCCGTCAAGAGTCTCACAGTGG
>JBLHLE010000576.1:0-5457 GCA_047620805.1 Pirellulaceae bacterium | reverse complement strand
CGATAAATTCGCGGTCATTAAACTGAACCGCGAAACTCAGACCGGCTTGGAGCGGATCGATATTCTCATTCAACTCGTGACCATAGAGTGGCATCGCAGCTTCGAGTCGCAAAGTGTCGCGAGCTCCCAGACCGGCCGCAACCATACCATCGCCAGCTTCCAGAAGCTGTTGCCAGAGTTGCAGTCCCAATTCGACGGGAACGATCAACTCGCAACCGTCTTCGCCGGTGTATCCCGTTCGGCTGATCCAAGTTTCTCGGCCGTCCAATGTTGTTTTGGCAACTTCATAATAACGAAGCGAGTCAACTGAAACTCCCGTCACCTTCGTAATGGCCGACCACGAATTTGGGCCCTGAACGGCAATCATCGCCGTTTCAATGGTGTGATCTTCGACCGTTACGTCGTCGCCCACGTGCTGTCCGATCCACTGAATAATCTTTTCGCGATTGCTTGCGTTAACCACCATCATGTACGGGAGAGTTTCGTCCATCTCCCCCAGACGGTAGATCAGTACATCGTCGAGAATGCCGCCTTGTTCGTTGGTGACCAAGCTATAACGGACGGCGCCGTCTGCCAGTCCTGTGACTCGGCGGGTTAGCAACTTGTCGAGAAATGCGGTTGCTCCGTCTCCCCCAAATCGCAGACGACCCATGTGGGAAACATCAAACAATGAAGCTTTGGTGCGCGTGGCAACGTGCTCATCGACAATGGAGGAATACTGGACGGGCATGGACCAGCCAGCAAAATCAACGAGTCGACCGTTGTTTTGCTGGTGCCAGTTATGCAAGGGTGTTTGCAGAAGCGTAGTTGTCATCCGTGGTATCGCGTCCTTGGCGAACGCCCTGAGGTGGGATCGTTGTGGAAGTGGGCATTGTAGCCAATGCCACGGCGCTTTCCACCGCCCCCTTTCGTGGGGCACGTTGCTAAGCCGACGGGTGAAATCCGCAAAGTTGCCGTAGATCTCCAGCCTTCTCCTTGGAAAAGCGATTCTCGACCGGAGAACAACCGAAAGTCGCAGCCTTTCAGATTCCTGCTTTCTCAAGTCCGCAGCTGCAGCCGCGCGGCGAATTGGACCCATCGATTCGACGTGATGCGATCGATTTCTGACGGTACCCCCGTGTATTCCGTCAGTTTTCAGAATTGGCAAGATTCAAAATTTGTCACTTCTTCTTCTTTCGAACATTTTTCTTTTTCTTGGGAGGAGCCGCCCAACTTTCCTTTTTGCTTTGGCCCGCTTGACGTCCGCTGGCGAGTTTAAATTCTTTGCCTTTTCCACGGTGATTCCCGCTTTTCCCGCCTTTTTTGTCTCTTTCGATATCTTTTCCAGCGCGCCGCACGGCGTTGTCGACTTTTCGAATCAGACTCAGATTCAGTTCTCGCCGTTCCATGTCGACTGCGGCGACTTCAACCTCGATGGTATCGCCCAGTCGGTAGCGATTTTCGTTGCGACGTCCCGTTAGCGAGTGAGTCGCGTCGTCGTAAACGTAGTAATCATCTGTCATGGCATCGATATGGATCAAGCCTTCGGCAGGGATTTCGACTCCTTGAGCGAACAGTCCGAACGATTCGACGCCAGTTACGATCGCTTCCATCTTCTGCCCAACTCGATTTTGCAGATAGCCGAGTAGTTTCAGTTTGACGAGTTCCCGCTCTGCCGCTTCGGCCCGTTGTTCGCGCTGGGAACAGTGTTCGCCAATTTGGAGGAGTTTTTGAATCTCGTCGTCCGGTGGCAAGGAGCTTGCCAACGCACCAACGATTCGGTGGACGACCAAGTCCGGATACCGTCGAATAGGCGAAGTGAAGTGGCAATAATTTGGGCTATTGAGAGCGTAGTGGCCTTCGTCGACTGGGCTGTAATGCGCCTTTGACATACTCTTTAGCACGGCGAAATTTACAGCGTGAGATTCGCCAGCACCCTCGACCTCTTTAATGACTCGCTTGATCTCGAATCGGCTTTCCAGACTCTCGCATTCAATGCCGAGATCGTGGACGAAAGTGGTTAGCTGTTTCAGTCTTCGAGGTTCCGGCGGCTCGTGGACACGACGCAGGAAGTTGATTTCTTCATCCGTTAGTCGCTCCGCCACCGCTTCATTTGCCGAGAGCATAAACTCTTCAATGATCTGATGGCTGACTGTGTTCAAGACTTTGTGCGCTCCGCTGACCCTGCCGTTCTTGTCGAAATCAATTTTCGTTTCGGGCAAGATCAACTCGATCGCACCGCGATCCAATCGGCGAGTTCTCAAGGTCATCGCGAGCGTGTGCATGCGGTCGACTAATCCACAGATCGAATCGGGGATCTTGGTGCGCCACGGTTTTGGATCCGCGAGGTAGTCGTCGACTTCTTCGTAAGTAAATCGATGCTTGCTGACGATGACGCTATTGGCAAAATCGGTCGCAACGCGGACTCCCTCTTCAGTCATCTCGATGAAAACTGTTTTAGCGTAGCGGTGTTTCTTGGGTTGCAGACTCGCTAATCCGTTAGAGATGATCTCGGGGAGCATCGGAATAACTCGATCGGGAAGATAAATGCTGGTGGCCCGATCTCTTGCCTCATCGTCCAGGCTCGATCCCTCGGGGACGAAATGCGACACATCGGCAATGTGGACTCCCAGTCGCCAATGGCCATTTTCCAGCTTCTCGAGCGAGACAGCGTCGTCGAAGTCGCGCGCGTCTTTGGGGTCGATGGTGAGAATGGTTGCCTCGGTGAGGTCCAGTCGGTCCCCGATTGTCTCGGGGGCGAATTTCTCCGCTTGGTCGCGAGCGACGTCGAGGACATCTTCGGGAAACGGCCCCGGCAATGAGAATTCACGCATAATCATCAGCGTATCGACATTCGCTTCTCCAGCCTTGCCGAGACGTTCTGTGATTACCGCTTCGCCCGCCGTCTTGTCGGACGGAAACTGAATCATGTCGACGACAACTTTGTCACCGATTTGAACGTCCTTCGCACCGGGGTCTCCCACTGGGACGGGTTTAACAAATAGCTTGCCATCAACTTGAACGAAGGATTGTCCGTCATCTAGAACGTAACTCCCCACGAACTGTGTCCGAGATCGTTCGACGATCTCAACGATTTCACCGCTGTGCTTGTGAGAGCCACGGCCTTCCCTGTTGAGGCGAATGTTCACCTTGTCGCCCGTGGCAGCATCGATGGTGTCACTTTCCGCAATGAAGATGTCGGCGTCGCGCCCCTGGGCTCGAATGGTCCCGGTAGGACGTACAAATCCAAAGCCTTTCGCAGTGCGATGAAACTTGCCCATAAGATGTTTTGATTTTGGGTCGCTCGATTTCGAGTCGCTCGATTTCGAACTGCTTGGTTTCGAGTTGCTTGGTTTCGTAGGGTGAACTAGGTGCTTGGAGCCATAGCTGACCAAACCTTCTTTGGCCAATAACTTCACTGCCATTCGCACAAGTTGCATGCCGTCCGTGGGGACCCCCAATTTCTTGGCAATTACTTTCGGTTTTACTGGTTGATAGTTCTCGCTGTTAACATGCTTCAAGATGCGGTGTTGAAGGTCGGAGACCAGTTTGCGTTTTTCACTTTGTGACATTCTTTTTCTTTCTTACTTCGGTGCCTTTGTTCTGTGGCACCCTTTCTTACTTACTTCTAATTTTTTCTTCTGTTTTGTATTTCGATTGCATCGCGCGTCTCGCTGGGACTGTAGTTCCGTTAGATGTAATGCCTGCTAGAACCAATGACTTCGGCACAGCGGAATAATTGCGAGCGGTTTGAGCTGTCTGCGATGGTCTGGCGTCGAAAACCGACGTTTGCGGTAGGCGACCACGCGGAGGCATTGTTGGGCTTGCAAAAGTAGCCCAGAGTGTTCGTGTTACTGATTTGTCTAATCGAGTTTAGACGACTTGAGCGTAGATCAGTGCAGCAGCGGACGATATTGCGAAGCTCGCGAAAATTCATCGGGTCCAACGAGCGTCGGGGAGAAACTAACACGCGGTACGTCGAGCGTTCGCGGCTGATCGAGTAGTTGCCCGATTTGTAGTTGCCCGATTTGTAGCTGCCAGATGTGTATTTGCCGGATTTGCTGCTACCGGATGCAAATGATATATCTATGAGTATTCTTGCTTTGTCTGATCTATCCATCCCTTAGGACGGTATTTACCCTTCTGGGTTCGTTGATCCCTTGAAAATCTTTCTTCCCAGGCTGGGGTGATAATTTGTCCAACCGGAGTCACCGCTGGCATCTTCGGAAATCAGCTGAGTGAAAGTGTGCATTTTGGAGTCTAGGCTGTCTAGATAATGCAAAGCCAGAGCTTCAAGGGTCATTGGCACTTTGGGACTGCCGTATTCGTACAGTCCATGGTGGCTAAGAATCATATGCTTTATACGTAATCCTAGCTCACGCGGGAAGGGTTCGCCCGACAATTTTTCCGATTCTGCGACCTTTTCGTCCACCATTGACTGTGCGATTACAAGATGTCCGAGCAGCTGACCAGCATCCGTATATTCGAATTCTCGCTCGTACCCGAGTTCCTCAATTTTCCCGATGTCGTGAAGGAATGCCCCCATCAAAAGAAGGTCCGCATCCATTTCGGGATACCGCGGCGAGATGCTCTGAGCCAGTTCCATGACGTTCATTACGTGTTGCAGCAAGCCGCCGTGGAAGGCGTGATGGTTCTTGATCCCGGCGGGAGCTTTGCTAAACTTCCGCATAAATTCTTCGTCCATGAGGAAACAATCCGCCAGGTTGCGGAGAGGAAAGTTCTTCATGCCTCGCAACATTTCGCGAAGTCGCGCGGTCAGAGACTCGATCTCCTGGACTGTCACAGTGACGAAGTCTTCTTCATCGACTTCGGATTTAGCCACCGGATCGACGCGGTTGACGATCATCTGTAACACGCCGTTGTAGATCTGCGTCGTCCCTTGAACGCGGAGATATTCGCCGCACTCGAACATTTCGTTGACTTTTTCGTTCGCATTCCACAGCATTCCGGTCACCGATCCGGTGCGATCGGCAAGCCGCAGTTGCAGGTACAGATTGCCGTTGCGGTTGGAACGGATTTGTTTCTGAAGCGTCAGAAAGACTTGATCGACCGCTTCCCCTTCGCCGAGTTGGCTTATGAAACGTCGGGACATGTAATTCTCTTTGGGGGAGTAGGATGAAAGGAGGCAGTTCTGCAGTGATTGAGCGATTCTAGGGCCCCAGCTGAATCCGTTCAAGACGGCTCGATCTGGACCAAGTTTTGCTACAGGCCCAATTTTGCCTGCACTTGTTTGCTAGGACCAGCGGCCTCGATCATTTATACTGGATTCCAGCGGTTGGTCGAGCTTTTGGTTTGATTGACACTCACCCAACTACTCAAACCGGACAGAGAAACATGGCCCCAAGAGGGCCGAAGAGGAACAAAATATGACTCATGGCCAACATCTCCTTCTCCGCATTGCTCTTATCACTATGTTGCTCGTCGGCGGCTTCGCTTCCGCTCTGCAGGCTCAGATAA
>JBLHLE010000575.1:0-5475 GCA_047620805.1 Pirellulaceae bacterium | reverse complement strand
GTGGGGCTCTTGAAGTGCATCTCATCTTGAAATCACAAGAGAGTTAGCTTGCGAGGGCTCGTTCGCAGTAAGCGCACGTGTAGATGGTGCGAAAATTGCCCGAAACTTGCCTTTGATCAAATTTTTAATTCGTTTAACACTTGCGAAAGCGACTCTTGCCAGCCACCCTCCGTTCGACGAAACTAAGAAGCGAAAATATACCCAAGTTCCCTTATCCGTGCCGACGACTATGCCTAACAACCTGCCAATACACCTCGACGATATTCGCACCGCTCATGAGCGAATCGTAAAACATGTTGTCCGGACACCGCTGATACCCAATGCATTGTTGACCAAGGAACTGGGGTGCGACGTGCATTTCAAGTGCGAGAACTTACAACACGTTGGCGCATTCAAAACCCGTGGAGCTTGCAATGCCGTCTTTTCGTTAACTGACGAGGAAGCTCAACGAGGGGTCGTAACGCACTCGTCCGGAAATCACGCAGCCGCACTGGCTCGAGCCGCAGCGATTCGCGGCATTCCGGCACATATTGTCATGCCTCATAATTCCAGTCGCATAAAACTGGCGGCAGTAGAAGCATTGGGAGTTCGGCCAGTTCTTTGCGAGCCGGATGCCGAATCGCGGCAACGTGGCGCGGACGAAATACAAAAATCGACAGGTGCGACACTGATCCACCCTTACAACAACACCGCCGTGATGGCCGGCCAGGGAACTGTCGGGCTAGAGATCTTAGAACAACTCGAAAACGTCGACACCGTCGTCGTCCCCGTCGGCGGTGGCGGTTTACTGTCCGGCGTGTTGGTTGCGATCAAGTCGCTACGTCCCGAAATCGAAGTGATTGCGGCGGAGCCAGTTTGGGCAGACGACGCCGCGCGGAGTCTGAAGTCCGGTCAAATTGAAATGCCTACTCGCTACGACACCATTGGCGACGGTTTGCGGACGCCCCTGGGAGAACTGACTTTCGCAGTCATCCAGTCGTTGTTGGACGATATATTGCTTGTCGAGGAAGAAACGATCGCCGCGGCGACGCGAGCAATCGCCCATCGCGCCAAGTTAATTGCCGAGCCGTCAGGGGCAGTGCCGTTGGCAGCCGTATTCCAACATCGCCAAAGATTCGCGGGACGCCGAGTGGCATTAGTCATCTCGGGCGGAAACCTCGACCTATCTCAATTCAATCTTCAGGAGCCCAGTTAGATGGACCTCACCGAATTCAAAACTTGCCGCTACGAACTCAAACGCCCTCTGCTGGTCATCACCGGCTCCAAAGGGTCACTCGCCTGCGGTTATCTAAACGTCGCCACCTTCGACAAGCTGGAGGAAGCGGGCGCGGTCGTCAGCGGCGTTAGCGACTTCGACGACATGGCCCAAGCAAAGATCCAGCAAGTATCAACCGCAGCCGAAGCGTTGGGCGTCAAAGTCGGAATGACAGGCGCCGCTGCCCTTGAACTGTTTCGTTAACAACATTCGACACTCGGTCCATCATCCAGGTTGTACCGACGAATTTCGTCTCGTCGGACCTCAGTGTAATCGGACCTCAGTGTAATCGTGCCTCAGTGTAGGTCGTGCCTCAGTGTAATCGTGCCTTAGTAAGATTCTTAAGTCGCCCGCCGCCTATCTAGCAACACTGAACGGAAATAGTTCTTTCAGTTCCGCAGTCGAAGGTTGGCGACCGTATTCGCAAATCTCAAATGCCTCGGCGAATTTGACGTTCTTGGCTTTCTCCACTCCGTACCATTTAACCAGAGTTTCGCGGAAACGGTTGGCCTCACTGCCAGCTCTTCGCACCCATTTTTCCCGCAGCCATTCGCGTCGTAATTCCGGTTGCGAGGCGGGCGGCACACTGGCCATTTTTTCAGCAGACCCCAAAGCACCTCCCTCGAATGTTTGCGATTCCAACGCCATCAAGGCGTCGACTTTCAGCTCGAAGACGTCATCAATGGCAATGGCAATATCTGCATTGAAGGGGTATGGCTTTTTGAAACCGTCGCTAGAGTAAAGAAAAACAGGGTTCTTTTTCAGAGGCGGTGTGTCGGGGCAAAAGAACGGAACAGTGACCATAAAAGCTGCGTCCTGCACAAGGACTCCGACGTAGCGATGATCGGGATGATAGTCCCAAGGGCGGTGCGCGATGACGATATCCGCGTCCCAATCGCGAATCAGTCGAGTGATCGTGCGACGATTCTCCAGCGTCGGCAGGAGTTCCCCGTCGTGGATGTCTAATACTTGTGAAGTGACACCAAGTCGCTTGGCAACCTTTGCCGATTCCGCCGTCCGGCGTTTGGCGAGTGCTCCGCCAGACATCGCCCAGTGTCCGATGTCGCCGTTAGTTACCGAGACCAGTTTGACGTGGTGTCCTTGCTTTGCCCATAACGCTGCCGTGCCTCCCGATTTGTATTCCGCGTCGTCGGGATGAGCACCAAAACAAATTATACGGAGCTTTTTGCTCTCACTCTGCTTCTCTTGATTGTTCGCCTTCGTCGCAACCGCGGCGATTTGCCCGAAGCAATTCAACGGCAGTAGCAGAGCCAACATCGACAGGATGATCGTAATTCGTTTCATGATTTCCTCCTAGTTACCAAGAGCTGTGGATCCCGATGCGAAAACACGCGGGCGAACTCGACGACGTAGACGTCGCGACTCCACGATTTCGCGACCGGGCCATTATATACATACCGCGAACGATTTCCTGTAGATTCACTGCTCCGCTCGAAGTTGGTCCGGAATGAACAGTATCCGTTCGCATCGGATCTCGACAGCTGATAAACTTCCGGATAATGTTGCTCACTACTATCCGCTGGGTTCTAACTGACCGAGGGTTTCTGCGATGAACAAGTACTTCCCCGTTGCGACTCTGCTAATCGCGATCATGAGCAGCTTGGCACATGGCCAAGAAACTCGTCTCGAGACGTTTACTTACAAGCGGGTTGGAGACCTTGAAATCAAACTCGACGTTCATCGGGCGGCAGACGACAGTTTGCGACCGTTGGCAGTTTGGATTCACGGTGGCGCCCTTATTAATGGCGGTCGGCAGGGCATTGGTCCAGGCAAGCAACTATTGGACGCGGGTTACGTTGTCGTATCAATCGATTATCGCCTGGCTCCCGAAACCAAACTTCCGCAGATAATCTCCGACGTGGAAGACGCGTTCGTTTGGATCCGCAAGAACGGACGAGATAAATTTAACGCCGACACTTCCAAGATCGCCGTACTAGGCGGCTCGGCTGGCGGGCACTTGACCATGTCGACGGGATTTCGGATTCAACCACCTCCCACCGTGCTGGTAGCCTATTGGGGATACGGCGATTTAATTGGGCCTTGGCTGAGTGCCCCGAGCCCTCATGCTCGCCACAAACGCGGCTCACTCTCCGCAGCCGAAATGGCGAAAGTCGAAAACGGCACTCCCGTCGCCAACTCAAAAGACCGCCTTCTAAATGGCGGCAGTTACTACCAGACCTGCAGACGACTCGGAATCTGGCCGGAGAAAGTCAGTGGATTCGCCGAGACGGAAATCGACAAGTTCAAACCATACATGGCCGCCCACAACGTAACCAAAAAGTATCCGCCCATCCTCATGATCCACGGCACCAACGACACCGACGTCCCCCACGAGCAGAGCGTTATCATGAAACTGCAACTCGAGAAACACGGTGTCCCCCATCGCCTCATTTCGGTCGCCAACGGGGAACACGGTCTCGGCGGCGCGACCCCCGAGGACATCAATGCCGCTCGAGATGCAGTTCTACCTTTCATCGACATGTACATGAAATAACAGAACATTCAGACTTCGCTTCTTTTTGGAAACTTAACTTCTCACCCGACTGCGGCGACGCTAAGTGAAACAACTTCAAACAAAAAAAACGGCCAACGGGGTTAGCTCCCGCTGGCCGCATGTATCTCGTTATCCGAAAAGCTATTAGCAAAGAATGCTGCCGTTCAGCAAAACTACTTCATCGTGTTCTGCTCGACAGGCTTTCCGTTGGTCGTCAGGATCTGAAAGTGATGAAATCCAGCCTTTTGACCGGAATATCGCCACACTACCTTCTTGTCACGAGTGACCTCGAACAACTTCACGCTGCCGCCTTTCGCGTGATAGCTGGAGATTACGGTATTTCCGTTGGGTAGTCGTTGTGCGCCACAAGCGTCGTCGAACAATTTTTCGCCGATATCTTCGTTGGTAACGCTCCACACCGTCTTGCCATCGCCATCGACTTCGATGATTCGGTTGCCATTGGTGCAGGCAATTACGGTATTGCCGTTTTCGAGTCGAATCGCAGTAAAGGGCCAGTCGCGTTTGCCTCGGCCTCGATCGTCGGTTGGAAACGATTTGACAACTTCGCCAGTTTCGGGGTTGTACTCTTTCACTGCAAAGTCCAGCAAGTGCGGAGCGATGTAGTTGCCATTGGGTAGGACGCGAAGCATTCGCGTCTGCATGTGAGCGTTCCCTTTTTGGCACTGCAGTGGAGTTACTTTTTCAACTTCGCCCTTACGGTTAATCACTACAGCACGCGGCTGCGGACCGAGTTCGGCGACCAGGAACTTATCGTCGGGCAAAGAGACTACGGTACTTACTTCTTTTTGCTGTCCAACATATTGGAAGACGATCTTCTTCGACTTGCGTTCAACTTCGACGACTCCGCCGTTGGGAAATCCTGGGCAGCCGTACAGTGCCAATAGGACGTTACCGTTTGGCAGAACCCAGCCATCGCTGGCAGGTTTATCAAACGTCCATTCCACCGTGCCATCTTCGGCCACAATGACAACTTTATTTGCGTGCCCGACGCCGAGGAAAGAGTGTTTGATTTCCGATTCGGCTGCGTTACTTGATCCAGTTGCCGTCAGTAAAACGAAAGTGGTAACGGCTAACATAGCCCCTGCAAATTGAGAAAAACGGAATTGCATATTTGGTGTCTCCATTGAATTGAGGAAGAAATTAGTTTAACCGTGTAACGAATGAATTGCGCGTCATTAATGTCATTTGCTCTCGTCTTTTGACGCATTTCTAGGCCCGTTTTTCAACGATACCGGTTGATTTTGGAAAGAACGAACAATTGTGTTCTTTCCGCGCTGCTTCGATGCGAATTGACAAATACAATTAAATACGAGAACTTAAACGATTAACACCCGCCCTCCGGACTTCACCAGTCAATTTACTTGCGTTGAATCTTCACATGCAATCACCACTACCTTTCAGTCTCACCCGTCGCGAAATGCTCCGCAAGTGTGGCATGGGCATGGGAGCGCTCGGGATGGCGTCGATTTTGCAACCCGAGTTGCAGGCCGCTGACAACGCCATTGCCTCGCCTCTAGCGGTTCGTCCGCCTCATTTTCCGGCGCGAGCGAAACGTGTCATCCATATTTTCTGTAACGGCGGTCCATCCCACCTCGACACGTTCGACCCCAAGCCCGCGTTGAATAAATGGCACGGCAAAGAAATCCCGATTAAGCTCCGCACCGAGCGCCCAACCGGTGCGGCA
>JBLHLE010000574.1:0-5475 GCA_047620805.1 Pirellulaceae bacterium | reverse complement strand
AAAGCTCCAGAAGGCGTTAACCTTCGTCGTTGGAGTAAACTTTGATATTGTCCAAGTACAGTTCAGCGACCTTTGCACTTCCGAAGAGGCCCGGGCTACCAGACAGGATGGGCGAATTGTCGACGGCTTCGATGGTCCAGGCTGCGGGTTCTGCACTTGCCTTTTCCCAGACTTTGCCACGTAGTACAGCCTTGTTTCCCTCAACGGATGTTTGGAATTTTAACCGGTACCAGACGTTTGGTTTCCATTGGTATTCAACGGACTTCGCCATGCGTAGTTGTGTTACCCACGAGCGAATTTGTATTTCCTGGCTGGCGCCGCCGAGCACGAAAGCGTAGCCCTGACCGATGAGTCCAATATCGGCCATTTGGTTGTTGGTGATCGCGCCTTTAACGTCAGCTTCGATCGTGTAGTTATTTAGATCGGAGTGGCCAAACCAGCAGCGGCTCCGAGTACCTTTTGGAATCGTCGTGATTTTGACAACTTGCTTGCCGCCATCGGATGGCCGCAGGATGTGGCGATAGCGAGCTCCAACCCAGGTGACGGGTAGGTCGTCTAGATCGTCGAAGTCGAACGACCACGGCAATGGTGGCACGACGCGTACGCGTGCCGATCCAGTCAGGTCGCCGACCTTAGCGGTAATGTTGGCAGCGTAGTGCCCGGCATCCGCAGCGGCGTAAGAAGAGTCCGCGATCGAACCAGCTCCGTCGACGGTGATTTCGGCTGGAGCTTCTTTGAGGAATTGTCCCCGCGCGTTAAACAGTCGAGCGGTCATTTTAACTATCTCGCCTGGTTTGAGCAGCATTTCGGCGGGGACGAGTTGTAATTGTGCGGGGGTTTGATCGTCGGCGACGTCAGCTTCCGCGGGAATGACGGTGATTTCGCCAACGCCAGGAGTTTTCGTCTTATCCTGTAGGCAGAACAGACCGCCAGTTGTTTGCCAATAAACTCGGCCGTGCGAGACGATCGGATTGGAATGGCATTCGAAGCCGTCGGGGAGACGTCCTTTACTGATGATTTCCACGCCGCGCGTTTCGTCTGGCTTCATAATATACCAGCGACCATTTGCGGTGCAGGCGTAGATCTTTCCGTCGGCGTAGAGAACGCCTGCTCGCATGACCGTACCAAGTGCTTTTTTGCCGACGACGGGTTCGCCAGTTTTAATGTCCAAGATGTGGAGCTTGGCACGATCGTCAAAGCAGTACAAACGGTCGCCAATCAGCAAGGGCGCTGCTTTACCAACCATCAACTCGTCGACTCGCCACTTCGCGCCGGTGGCGGTGATATTGCCAGTTTTGGTAGCGTCGATGGCGACAATGGATCCCATCGACGTGGAGCCGATATTTTCTTCGCTGTGGCCCGTATAAACTACTCCATTGGAAACGATCGGGCGGATGTTCAGGCCGCGTTTGGAGAATTGGTATTGCCAAACGTGTTTACCGGTTCGCGGTTGAATGGCCCAAACGGCACCGTCGCCCGACCCGAACACGAGCAGTTTCTCACCGTTGACATTAGCCAAGATCGGCGCGCTGTAAGTCGTATCGTAGGGCAGGGGGCGAGTACCGTTGAACCAAACGACTGCGCCTGTCGCTTTGTCGAAGCCGACGAAGCGATGAGCCGGTTTGGCCATGTCGCCCCAGCCGATCACGATCGAACTCACGATTACCAAGTCGTCACAGATGATCGGGATGTTGGTACGGCCACCATAGGTGCTGAGCAGACCGAATCGCTCGTGCATTGGTATCGACCAGATTCGTTTACCGGTTTCCCCATCCAAACATTGGAATAGTCCGCAGACTCCCAAAGCGTAAACGCGACCGGTTGCTGGGTCGCCCGTGACGGAGGACCAACCGACTCGGGTGTCCGGCACGTCGGAGAGGTAGACGTTGAATTCGTTTTGCCAGAGTAGTTTTCCGGTTGCGGCATCTAGGCAGACAACGCGTTCGCCTTCTTCCGATGTTTCCTGTTTCGAGCGGAGCAGACAGTAGACTCGTCCGTTCATGACGACGGGTGTGCTGCGGCCGCCAAATTCAGGGTTGCTCCATAGCACATTTGTTCCTGCTTCTGGATCCCAGTCGTCAACCAGTCCAGTTTCCGCCGATGTGCCATCGAAATGAGGGCCGCTGCAGTAGGTCCAATCCAACGGATCGGGCCCGCCGTCAGCCGAGGGGGCTGAAACCAACGATGTTGCTACAACTGCTGCCGGCGCAGAAACGTAGTGCGTTCGTTCCGACTGAGGAGCTGGATCTGGAGTTGCAGCTCCTGTGAAGTTGGACGTGGCGCCGTTGGGGAGGGGCGAAGTGGAAGTGGGATTGGAAGGTCCCGGTGGAGGCGTACATCCGGAAAAAATGCATGCAGCTACAAGTGCCAGCGTCGGAAATAGGATTCTTTGTTGCATGGGGAGTCTCATCTCTTTATGTGAAGACCAAATCCGTTTTTTGACGTCCATCAATGTTGTCCATTAATGTTACTGTGTAGGGGTTAGTCGAACCATTCGTCCTGTGGGTCGAATTTTGGTAGCACCACGATGAGGACTTTCATCTTGCCGATTGCTCGGTGGCGAGTACCTGGTCGGATCATGATGCACATGCCTGGGTGCACATCGATGCGTTCGTTTTCCAACTGCATTTGCGCGTCGGCCTCACACTCCAAGAAGTAGTACGTCTCCGTCAGTTTCTTGTGGTAGTGCAATTTGGCATCTGCCGCGATTTCGGTGACGTGAATCGTTCCCGGAAAGTCCGCCACCTCGGCGAATGCGCGTCGCGCGGTTCCGCAGGGACAAGGGACACCAGCGACGTTGGCGAAATCGACAGACTCGAAGCCTTGTTTGGTGGATTCGTGGGACATAGGTGGGAGTGTAATTGGAGGGCGGGCATTACTAAGCGTAAGCTCGGGATATTTTAGCAGATAAAGTACCAGTGGGCCAACCAGCAAAACGAAGGGGTTAGGCGATGTTTTCTACTCAGATTGACCGATTTTGATATGAATAACCGGAACAATTTGCCTAGTCTCTGGGAGCGTTAGGGTCACGCTGATCGTTGATGTAAACCAGTTGGTGAAAATTGTTTCCGATTCCTCAAGCTATCTGATAAGGCGGGCCGATACGGTAGTTGTACACGGCATAAGGCTGCGTTTAACGTAACCCGTGCCCAACCAAACCGGAGCGGAATATATCGTGTCAAGGATTGACACGACCGGTTCTGGCTCACTCTCGCATCGTTGCGGGACCCTACCAACCATCCATCCCACCCACCTGCTTTCAGGCACACGCCTGTTGGTCATCTGACCAGCTGAAATAATGTCGATTGAGTTTTGCCAACGAACCGTAGCCGTTGACAGTACTTATTCGTCGATGGATGGTGTTAGGACGCCAGTCAACAAGTTCCAACGTTAAGGAGACGTGGCTCGATGAAGTGGAACATTCTAATTGGATCGTTGGTGCTCGGCATGGCTATGAGCACCCAGAGCTTCGGTTTTGAATTACTCGACCGTATGCTTGGACTAGGTGGAAGTGGTTGTGCAAGCTCTTGTTGCGACGCAAAACCCGCATGTGGCTGCGAAGCTGCTGCTCCCACTTGTGGCTGTGAAGCTGCTGGTGGATGCAACAGTTGTGATGCAGGTCCCGCATGTGGCTGTGAAGCAAAATCTTGCTGCAAAAAGAAAAAATCTTGCTGCCGCAAGCCACTGTTGAATTTGAATTTTGGTAGCTGCTGCAAAAAGCCCAAGTGTGGCTGTGACAGCGGTTGCAATGCTGCTCCAGCATGTGGCTGTGAAGCCGCTGGATGTAACGGCGGATGTGCCGCTGCACCTGCATGTGGTTGTGAAGCTGCTGGCGGTAACGCCTGTTGTGACGCTGCTCCAGCATGTGGTTGCGAAGCAAAAACCTGCTGCAAGAAGAAAAAGTCTTGCTGCCGTCCTTCGTTGCTCGACCTGTTCGCAGGCCGATGCTGCAAGCCCAAGCCTAAGTGCGGTTGCGACAGTGGTTGCGATGCAGCTCCCGCTTGTGGTTGTGCCGCTGCTCCAGCATGTGGCTGTGACGGTGGTTATGCTGCTCCTGCTCCTGCTCATGCTCCTGCAGCTGCTGACGCTGACGGCGAAGCTGCTCCGATGCCTCCAGCACCGGTAGTTGATCCTTCGGCTTTCCTACAAGGTAGCCGCAAAGTCATCAACACCAGCGTTGTTCGCTAAGAACAGACGACTGCTGAACTCATAACGAAGAAAACGGTTCGTTTCCTAGAAACGAACCGTTTCTTCTATTTCTTGCCCGCCACTTTCCTTTCTGGCCCAATTGTTGCCAAGTGGTGTTGGCAAGTGGTGTTGGCAAGTGGTGTTGCCAAATTTGTGCGGGCAACTCGAATATCAGCAAATCGAACTCAGTCTCGTAGTCTGAAAGTCACGGGGCGGGTAGCATGGAGCGACTATGAATACTGTGAAAGACTTTGCCGGCCTTGCGGTCGCCGCGTTTGAAAGCCGTCGAGCCGATGACGTCGCCCGCTTGATAGAACGCTACGGAGGAATTCCGTACGTAAGTCCGTCCATGCGCGAAGTGCCCTTGGAAGACGATCGCAAAGCAGTCGATTTTGCCCATCGCCTCATCACGGGGGAAGTCGGAATTGTCATTTTTCTCACCGGAGTTGGCTTTCGACATCTCTTGGCTGCGGTTGAACGGCACGTCGACCGGCAGCGCTATTTGGAAACACTGTCCGATGTGACGACGATTGTTCGTGGGCCCAAGCCGCAAGCGGCGATGAAGGAAGTCGGCCTGACACCGACTTATCGCGTTCCGAGCCCAAATACGTGGCGCGAACTACTCAAGACGGTCGACGAAAACCTCTCCGTTGCCAATCAGGCCATCGGTCTACAAGAATATGGAAAGAACAATCCCAGCCTGATCGCTGGCTTGGAGGCTCGCGGTGGTCATGTCATCCAAGTGCCCGTTTACAAATGGGAGTTACCGGAAGACACCAAGCCGCTCGAAGATAACATTAGAGCGATTGCAAACGGCGAGCGACAAGTGGCACTCTTTACTTCGGCTCAGCAAGTGCACAACGTCCTCCTCGTCGCCGAGCAACTCGGCTGTTTGGCGGCGGTTCGCAAGCAGTTTCAGCAATTGTGCGTGGCATCGGTCGGCCCAACGACTAGCGAAGCGCTTCGCGATTGTGAATTGCCTGTGGACCTAGAGCCGTCAAATCCAAAAATGGGGCCGCTCGTCAGCGAAGCGGCTGAAAACTGTAAAACTATCCTTCAGCGAAAGCAACGAGTCTCTGTCATGCTCTCCGGTCCAACTTCTGACCCCCATGATCCACAAGCTCCTTGGTACAACAGCCCCTTCATGAAAGCCTGTCGCCGCGAGCCGACAGACGTCACTCCTGTTTGGCTCATGAGGCAAGCCGGTCGATACATGGCGGAGTATCGCGAGGTCCGTGCCAAGACAACATTCCTCGAACTATGTAAAAACCCCCAGCTGTGCAGCGA
>JBLHLE010000573.1:0-5481 GCA_047620805.1 Pirellulaceae bacterium | reverse complement strand
GGTTCCCACGAAAATCCCAATCTGGCCAGCCTGTCGCAACAGCAACAACTCGTTGTGGGTGGAGGAATGAGCGTAGGAGAAGAGGGTTTGAGTGGCTTGGTTGCTGCTCGATCGCACCCACATCGTCGAGGTGAACGCAGTTTGCGGCATACTCGGCAAATCAACCGCAGCAAAGTCACCCGTAGAACCAGTGGCGGTTGTCGCGCCGAATCGAGCGGCCGTGTCGCCATCGAGGGACACCCCTGTCGTCACATCCGCAACCGCTCCACCGTAAGTTCCGTCGCCGGCTGCACCCAAGCTCGATGGTCCAGTTGCAGCGTTAACCGCAATGCCACCACCCGACTTGGCGGCCGCAGCTTCGCCCAATCGCCAATAGAAAATTGGATCGCTGGCATTCGTAACGTCCGCGGCGGATTGGCCAAATGATAAGACACTGTCCTCGTCGGTATCGCCGCCATCCGGATTGGCTACAGGTGCGTCATTTTTCCCAACCACGGTCACAGCTACAGTCGCGATGTCCGTATTTCCTTTGCCGTCGGAAATTGTGTAGGTAAACGAGTCCGCTGCTGTTTGTCCGACCGCTAACAATTGAAATCCGGGGACAGAAGTGGCATCGTACGTGAACGTTCCGTTGGCATTAACGACGACGTTGGCACCTGCGACGCTGGTTGCGTCCGAAGCTGAAACGGTAATCGTATCGCCGTCGGCATCCGTATCATTGTTCACCAGATTCAAGCCGGTTGCGACCTGAGCGCGAATTTGCGTAGCATCGAGCACTGTGTCATACAGTGCGAATTCATCCAAGTCACCGATAAACTTTTGCGTATCGACAAATCCGCCGCCCTGACTATCTTGCTCTTGTCCCAGTACAAGCGTTCCACCGATGGGAATTGCTCCGCCTTGGGAGTGTGTTGTCGAGGAAGCAATCTCGCCATTTAGATACGTGTTAAGCTCGCCGGACGCGCTGTCCCACGTGACAGCAACATGATTCCATTGGCCGTTGAACAAACTGGCGATCGGCAGCCCGGTCGTCAAATTGAGATTATTAATAAACACTTGGAACGCCGAGCCGTTTTTGAAGAGTAGGAAACGATTACTGGCCGACGTGTCGTATGAGAGAATCGCTTGCTGGTCCTGCAAGTCGTCGGCTCGTAGCCAAACCGAAGCTGTCAGAGCCGTCGACGGGAAATTTGTGAGTCCCCCGGCTTGGACGCGATCTCCAGTGGAGCCGGTAGCAGTTGTTGTACCGAAACTTGCGCCCGTTCCTCCGCCAACACCGACGTCGGCGACATCTTGCACGGAATTGAAGTAGTCGCCATCGCCAGCAGTTCCGAAGCTACTTGGTCCGGTCGCGGCGTTGGTTGCAACGCCACCGCCCGACTTTGTCCCGACTGCTTCGTCGAGCGGCCAGTAGATTAAAGGATCATCTGCAATGATCGGTGCTGCCGGAGCGGCACCCGAAACAAAGGTCTCGTCTTCGCCCACCACGATTGCTTCGTCACTGGCGACTGGCAGGTCTTCCACACCTGCTACATCAATCGAAATCGTCGCGGTGTCCGTGTTGCCATTTCCGTCGCTAAAGGTGTACGAAAACGAGTCCGTCATCGAGTCGCCCGTCGTCATGCTCTGGAGCGCCGCGGTTGCGGTGGAGTCATACGTCAGAATTCCACTACCGTCGATACTGACTTCCGCGCCCAAGGCTGTGGTAGCGTCGAAGCCACTGATACCGAACGTCCCGCCGTTCCCGGCGGACGAGAAATGAGTAGCAATCTCCGCTGGAGTGAGAACTCGGTCGTACAGAGCGAAGTCGTCGAGATCGCCAATATACTTCTGCCCGTTGGCAAACCCGCCCCCGGGGCTGTCCTGCTCTTGCGCCAATGCCAATGTCCCAGCAGCCGGGATTGTGGCGTTGTTACCGTTAGTGATTGTGTTGACTAACGCTCCATTTAAGAAAGTCGAAAGTGTTCCGCCGCTACTTTGCCAAGTAACCGCCAAATGATTCCATTGCCCGTTGAATAGATCTGCAGCTAACAACCCCGTGTTGACCGCGGAGTTATTGATATAGGAAACGATATTATTTCCATTCTTGAAGATCAACAAACGATTACCGCCTCCAGGTGAGTCGTAGGAAATGATCGCCTGTTGATTGGCCGTACTAGACGACCGCACCCAAACCTCTGCAGTCAACGCAGTGGTAGGAAATGCAGTCAAAGCAACTTGAGTACTGTCACCGACGGAATTGATTGCCGTCGTGCTGCCGTAACTCGCTCCCGTTGATGACACGACAGCAGTATCGGCGACGTTGCCAACGGCATTCGTATAACTTCCGTCTCCAGCCGTTGCGAGACTGCTCTGACCCGTGGCCTTATTGACAGCGGTACCACCCGAGTTCTTAGCGGCGGCAGATTCACCCAAGTCCCAGTAGATGAGCGGATCAGAACTTGCAACTGCCTGCGGATAACTAACTGTGCCAGCCTGCCCCACGAAGTTACTAAGGTAGTGATGCCCGACCTCAGCGGAGTCGAGTGCCCGGTTGTAGATTGCGACTTCATCCAGTTCGCCATCGTATTTCTGATTGTTATCGAAACCGCCTCCCACGGTATCTTGCTCCTGAGCAAGCATAAACGTGCCATTGGGGTCGATCGTTTGGCCCGCGGCAATTGTCGCGGTTGCCGCAAGCTGGCCATCGAGATAACTCAACGTCGTCCCGGTCGACGACTCCCAACTGATCGCGACATGATGCCAATCGCCATCGTACAGATCACTCGCGTTCAGACCCGTGGCAGCATTGACACTGTTTACATAAAGGAAAATCCCCGCGCCGTTCTTGAACAGAAGCAATTCGTTGTTTTGAGCGTTTGTTGTTGCGTAGGAGAGAATCGCCTGCTGATTTTGAGTGCTGCTGGAACGCATCCAAAACTCAGTGGTAACCACATTGCTGAGGAATGTTGTCACAGCGGTGGATACCGTGTCTCCGGTCGATCCGCTGGCGGCTGTCGTACCGAAACTGGCCGCCGAATCCACCGAATTCGTCAGTGCATCACCCGCCACGTCAGCTACGGCGAAAGCGTAGGTACCGTCGCCAGCGGCGCCGATACTGCTAGGTCCGGTTGCAGCATTTGCCGTCGTTCCGCCACCAGATTTCGTCGCTGCATCTTCACCAAGTCGCCAATAGAGAACGGGATCGTCCTGCCTCACGACATCGGCGTAACTCGGTGCAAATGAGAACGGAGTATCTTCGTCGGTCGACAGTTCGACTTCGAGAAGTTCGGCAGCGGGATTCACGCCCGCTTCGTAGAGAGCTTGGATTTCAGTCGGTGAATAAACAGCGTTCGCAATGACGACTTCATCGATTGCGCCGTCAAAACCTTTCGACTGATTTAGTGTAGCCACCACGCCGCCAACAGTGAGCGGCTGGTTATTCGCCTTGATTGAATCCACATTCGCGGTATTGGCAGTCGCCACCATCGCGCCGTCGATATACAGTTTGAGTCCCTGTCCGTCGCCGTCGCCGTCAGAGGCGGTGAAAGTAAAGGCGACGTGATGCCAACCTGTGTCATTCAAGCTACCATCCGGGGCGACCGCTCGTGTTTCCGTGTTAGCGTCCGAGATCAAGACCGCAATCGTATTATTTTCTGGGCCACCGGCGTTGTCGTCGTCGCGCCAAAACAGAATAGGCTCCCCGCCCGCAAACGCCCCTTTGCCCATAATCGTATTGTCTTTATTCAGCGAATCAACTTTGATCCACGTCGCGACACTAAGCTCAGTCTCATTGTCTATAAAGTTATCGCCGAAACTGACATAGTCGATGGAGCCATCGTTCGGATTAAAGTCCAAGGCATTGTTATCAAACTCCAGGCCCGCAAACAATGGAGACTGCGGCCCATCGGCGTTCAACGTCGCGGTGAATACCGTGCCCACTTGACCACTTACTGAGTCGCTAACCGTACCGCCCAATGTCTCCTCAAACCGCCAGTAGGCGTCTGGCGAAAGCGACAGCACTTCGCCAGCAAAGCCCGCTAACATTTGCCTTGGTTCGAGCGTTTCCAATAAACGCAAGTTAGATTTCGCAGCACGATTTCGTTGACGAACACGGCGTTGGTGTAGAAGCGCAGCAAGGCGTGTGGAAGACATAGAACAAACTTTCTCACCAATAAAAGAGGCGGTTGCGATTCTCGCATGTTAGATCGCAGCGAATGCGCGAATTCATTCCACACAATCTACCACCACGCAAACCCATACACAACAAAACACCTGGACTTTGTAAATTAAAAACTAAGAATTCACAAAACCAACCGTAATGTGGAGCCCTGCGGGTTTCGCTGCGAATGGAATGGAGGTTGCCGACAGAAATGAAGAGTACTGATGGATGATCGGTGAAGTGCGGGGAAAAGAGAACTCCCGGAACGGAGACGGTTAGTCGTCTTTCTCGTGATCGTGATCGTGCTCGTCCTCATCATCTTCATGTTCGTCACGTTCGTGTCTGTCGTGATCGTCATCCTCGTGTTCGTGTTTGTCGTGATCGTTTTCCTCGCGATGCCCGTTGCTTGCCGGTAACGGAGCCCCATTGAATATGTAGTTGTCGGCGATCAACCAGGCGGTGTAGACGATGACCAGCGCGACGGCCATCGCGAGGAGAGAGTTACGCAGCTTGGAGCCCACGGCGAAATTCTGCCATGTGCTGGTTTTCGTAGTCGGCAGCGAAGGTCGAGGAAGCTCCACGGTCTTCCCAGCAGCCCCCGCCCTGAGGCACTTGGCAACGTCGGCGGCTGAAGCAAATCGTTCGTCGGGCGATTTGGCATGTAGCCTCTCGACAATTGCAACCAACCAAGCGGGCGTGTCCAACGCGTGATCGCTCAGAGGTGGCGGAGTTGTCGTCGAGATTTTGTGCAGCGTGGCCAACGTCGAACTACCGCGGAAAGGCACTTCTCCGGCAATCATACGATAGAGCACGCTTCCAAAACTAAACAAATCACTTCGATGATCTGGAGTAGACGACTCATCAATGTTTTCAGGCGCGACGAACGCGGGCGTGCCAACGATAATTCCGCTACGGGTCAGTGCGGTCTGATCCGCAATATAGGCCAACCCAAAATCAGATACCTTTGCGGTCTTGGTATCAGCGGACAGCAACACGTTGGCGGGTTTCACATCGCGGTGAATGATTTGTTGTTTGTGGGCAGCATCTAACCCTTCCGCGATTTGAATTCCCAACTTTACCGTTTCGTCGACAGACAGACTACCGCGTTGCTCAAGCAAATCCTGCAAGTTCGGACCCTTTACGAGTTCCATTGCAAAGAAGGGAATCTTGGCGTCTTCATCGACGGCGTAGATTGCAACTACATTGGGGTGCTGCACGCGGGCCACCGCGTGAGCTTCCCGAATAAACCGTTTTTTGGCGGAGGCATTCATGGCATAACTTGGAGCCAGCACTTTGATCGCAACATCTCTGTGCAACGAGTTGTCGCGAGCTCGAAACAC
>JBLHLE010000572.1:0-5496 GCA_047620805.1 Pirellulaceae bacterium | reverse complement strand
GATGATCTGGGGACTGACTTCCTGGCCGGCAAGAATGCCGACGCGTGGAAGGAAGTGATCGATCGCCTTAACCTCGGCGAGATGCCCCCCAAAGATGAAGATTGCCCGCAGCCCGACGCCACCGAGTCGTTTGCCGTCGTCGAATGGGTCGGCAAGGAACTCAGACGTGCGGAACGCGCAGGCCGGATGGCCGGCGGTCGCGTCCTGATCCGACGGCTCAATCGGTATGAATACGCCAACACGGTTCGAGATCTATTTCAGTTCGATGAGCCCGCCACGGCCAGGATTGCCGAGCTTCTTCCTGACGACGGCACGGCCGACGGGTTTGACCGGATTGCCGCGGCGCTGTTGTTTGACCAAACACAGATGCGCAAATACCTGGAGCTTGCTGGTCAGGTAGCGGCGCGAGCCATCGTCAGTGACGGCCCGCCGCAGGTCCAAGTGATGCGCTACGACGCGCTACAAAAGACCAAAGCTCCTCCCGAAACCTGGTTGATGGATGTCAAACGCTTTGGGAACAAGACCATCCTGGACATCGTTGGCGAAAAGAAGATCCCGTTTGGACCTGTCGGATATTCGATCCAACAGAACGGTGTCGAAGTGATCGGACTGCCCGAGGGCGAATGGATCGAACGTCCCAAGCCGCAGGTTGATAAGCCTGACTTCGGCCAGGGTTCGCCGCGCGACCGCATTGCTGGCGACGGTCGAGGCTATTCGGAATACACGCGATTGATGTTCGACATGATCGCCTTGGCATTCCAGACGGACAGCACGCGCGTCGTCAGTCACATTCCGCGCACGGAAGGTGACGAAGCCCGCTGCTTCGGATATCTGACGAACAGTAAGTGGGACCTACACTCGATTACGCACCACAACGCCGAGGAGGCCAAACTGGTGATGTGGCGACAGCTCGACGCCCTGTACCTGGCCGAGTGGGCCTACTTCCTCGGCAAGCTGAAGGAAGTGAAAGAGGGCAACGGCACACTGCTCGACAACACTATCGCCGCCTGGGCCACGACCAACGGCGGCTACAACGCCCACGACTCGACAAGGCTGCCACTGATCCTCAGCGGCGGTTCGGGACTGGGCATCAAGCACCAGGGGCACCTGATCCAGAAAGACGTCCCGGTGGCTAACGTCTGGCAAACCGTCGTGGACAAAGTCGGCATGAAGCTGCCTGAAAACTTTCAAGGCGGGGTCGCCACCGGTCCGGTGAAGGAGTTAGTGTGACAGTTGTCCCTCAAATCCATCCGACTGGCTCGCGCACTATGAAACAATCCATCGAATTCTGCAAACCGGCACGGACGAAAATAGATCCGCACGCAACTCGAGTTCCGTCCCGCGACCGTCTATAATACTATCTCCTCCTCACGAAAGTCCCAACCACATGTCTCGATCTCAGCTTTCCCGCCGCAACCTTTTGCGTTCGTCCCTGGCGTTTACGGGAGCAGCGATTCTAAATCGCACAGGCCGCGTTTACGGTTTTCTGTCGGCCAATGATCGACCGCGAGTCGGTGCGATTGGAACGGGAAGTCGCTGGTGCCAAAAGGCGACGGGCATCCAAGGCCCGTGGGGCTCAGCACCGGATTTCAAGAAGTACGGCGACTACATTGCTGTCTGCGACGCAGACTCCCGCCGCCGAGAGCTTGCTGCTGGTTTGGTGCAGGGATGGACGGGCAATCAGCCGACGAGCCACGTCGATTACCGCGCGATCCTGGACAACAAGGACATTGACATCGTCCATATTTCCACACCGGAACACTGGCACGCGAAGATTGCCATCGAAGCGATGCTGGCCGGCAAAGATGTCTACTGTGAAAAGCCGATGACGCTCACAATCGCCGAAGGACGACAGATCTGCGATGTTTGCAAGTCAACGGGCCGTATAGTCCAGATTGGAACTCAGCAGCGAAGCCAAGAGCAATTTGTTAGAGCCATCGCGTTGATCCAATCCGGTCGGCTGGGAAAACTTAAAAAAGCCACCTGCAGTGTTGGCGGGGCTCCGACTAGCCCTGAGATCCCAACGGCTGCGGCTCCGACAACTTTGGATTGGAATCTGTGGCAGGGGCCAGTGCCGGAAAAAGAATTTCGTTACCTTGCCGGAAACAACGGGGAAACTAAGAGTTGGTCGCGGTGCCACTATGAATTTCGCTGGTGGTACGAGTACTCCGGTGGCAAGCTAACCGATTGGGGCGCCCATCATGTTGATATTGCCACCTGGGGTCTTGGCAAGACGGACACTGGCCCAGTGACGATCGATCCGATCAAGGTCAAACATCCCGTCGAATTCCGGGACGGCTATCCCGTTGATCCATCTCGGTACAACACCGCAACGGAATTCCTGATTCTCGCTACATTTGCCGACGGTGTCGAAATTGAAATTCGCCACAACGGAGACAATGGGATTCTGTTCGAAGGCACTGAAGGCCGCATTTTCGTCAATCGCGGCAAGCTGACAGGAGCCCCGGTCGAGAATCTAAAGACAAATCCATTGCCAGCCGGAGCGATGGAAGCCGCCTACAAAAATCGTCCACTGGTCGATCACTTCCGCAATTTCTTTGAAGCCGCGCGTGATAAGAAAGAACCAATCTCCGACGTTTTTAGCCATCATCGAGCCCTTTCAACGTGCCATCTCGCTGGCATTTCCGCTCGCTTGAATCGCAAGATCTCGTGGGATCCACAACAGGAAATCATTGTCGACGACAAGCAGGCTCAAGGACTGGTTGCCCGCGACTATCGTAAAGGCTTCGAGATTTCGAAGGGCTGAGCTTGGCCACTCTTTGAACCCCTAGGCGAGATCGCGACGGGTCGTGATCCCGAAAAGTAGAATGAGAAAACCAGCGAGAACTGGGAGCGTCCGGGAATGACGTTGTAAAGCGATTGGGAACGGAACAACTCGATGAAACACACTTTCGCCACCACCATCCTCATCACCACCCTGCTACTCGCTCGGCCGGCCGCGCTTCACGCCGCTGAACCTCCGGCGTCGGTGCCGCTGTCGCCCAGGCAAGTTTGGGAGGATTACGACCCGAACAAAGGCGACTTCAAAGAGGTGATCCTCTCGGCAGAAACCAAAGACGGGATCTACAAACGCGAGTCCTACATTAGTGCGTATGTGCTAGGCGAAGACATTCGTATTTATTGCAAATACAGCGTCAAGGAAGGCCTCACCAATGCGCCGGGACTTCTCAACGTGCATGGCTGGATGGGGGCGCCGGGCATCGAGAAAGAATATGTGACCGATGGCTGGGCTGTGATGACGTATGACTATTGCGGGAAGACCGGGGATCGTCGGCAATTCACCAGGTACCCGGACCCGCTCAGGCATTGCAACATGGACAGCAAGGTCGGTATCACCGTCCGCTCGGCGACAGCCGATCGCAAATCAATCACCGATCCGAAGCAAACTTCGGACTATGTGTGGTATGCGATGTCGCGGCGATTGCTCAGTTATTTGGAACAGCAGAAAGAGGTCGATAAGACCCGACTGGGAGCGCGAGGTTACTCGTATGGCGGCACGCTCATGTGGCAATTGGCGACCGATCCCCGAGTGAAGGCTGTCGTGGCTTATTTCGGTATCGGCTACACCGAATACTATCGGAACAAGAGGGTCTGGCTATATAACAACCCGTATGCTGAGCCCGAGAAGACAGCCGGCGAAGAAATCTATCTCGCCAGTATCGCGCCGGAAGCTTATGTGCCCCACATCACAGCGGCGACGCTTTTCTTGAACGGCAGCAACGATCATCACGGCGTGTTCGAGCGCGGTCTGGAAAGTTTCAAGAAGTTCAAACCGGGCGTGCCGTGGTCCTTCGCGATTCAACCGCGGGGACATCACAACACGGAACACATCGGCCAGGACTGCAAGCTGTGGTTAGAGAAGCATGTTCTGAATAAAGTTCTAAACAAGGACCACTTCTGGCCCGCCCATCCTGAGTCCGAAATCAAACTCAACGCGGAGGGCGTTCCCGAACTCATCGTCACTCCATCGTCGCCAAAGAAGGTGAAGAGTGTGGAGATGTACTATGCGCTCAAGAATCCCGCGTATTTTTCGCGTGCCTGGCGCGATGTGGAGGTGGTTCACAAAGGTCACTCCTGGGTCGGAGAGATGCCGGTGGCGAATGTGGATGACTATGTCTTCAGCTTCGCCAACATCACCTATGACAACACAGTGGTCGTCACCACCGACTTCAACGCCGCGATCCCGTCAAGACTTGGCAATGCCACGGCGACCGACAAGACTTCCGACCGCTATTCCGGCGCCGGCGGCATTGGAGCCTGGAGCAATGTCGTCGAAGTCGAAGGCGTCGGCAGGATCAAAGGCTTCCGCTGCGCCGACAATCAGGCGGGCACTGGCAGCGAACTGATGAGTAATCCCCAGTGGAAATGCCCGTCGAATGCTCAACTCGGTTTCAAGTTCTATTGCACCGAGCCCCAGACGCTGGTCGTCACTGCCGATGGATATGACTACGAGGTCGAAATCACCGCCTCCGATCACTGGCAGGAGATGCTGCTGCCCGCGAGCAAGTTCATCAGTCGCGCCACGCAGAAACGCATGGGTAGCTGGAAGACTACGACCGCCGTACACTTCAAGCCCAAATCCGATTCAGACATCACCAAGGTGCTCTTTGCGCAGTTCAATTGGGTGGCGCCGAGCAATCGACCAAATTGAAAGACCTTGTTTATGCCAACAACTTTGAATGTCCGATTCACTCTCGCCCTTCTGCTGGCCGCGCTCGCGTTGCCACTCCAGCTTCTTGCCGAACCGGAATCGCCGCCCGACGCCAGTGGCATTCTCCGCAAACCAATTCCCGACAAACTGGTCGTGCTCACGTTCGACGACGCTCCGGCGAGCCACGCGACCGTTGTAGCGCCGATCTTGAAATCGCTGGGGCTTGGCGGTTCGTTCTATGTTTGCGACTTTGATTCGTTTCGTACGAGGAAAGACTGGTATTTGACCTACCGACAGATGAAATCCATGGCAGATGATGGGTTTGAAATCGGCAATCACACTCTCGGTCATGGGGGAGGATTGGAGAATTATCTGAGGATGGAGGATCAGTTGATTGCGAATCACGTCCCCAAACCGACAACAGTTTGCTGGCCCATTTATCACGCGGCACCAAGCATCTACCAGGATCTTTCGAAGCATGGTTACACGTTTGGTCGGGGAGGCCATGAACGTCCTTATCGCCCCACCGTGGACAATCCGTTCGACGTTCCGTCGTTCACCATTCGCGACGGAATTACCGTCGAGGCATTTGCGAAGCGGGCGCAACTGGCGCGTCAAGGAATGGTCGTGGTGTTTTGCTTTCACGGCGTTCCCGACATGGAGCATCCGGGAGTCAGTTTGGAGCCTGAGACGTTCAAGCAGATGATGCTGTATTTGAAAGAGAATAATTATCAGTGCATCGCGCTGCGCGATATGGCCAAGTATATCGATCCGGCCAAAGCGGCCCAACTACCGAACACAGTCCGTGACGCTGGTGATTTACC
>JBLHLE010000571.1:0-5514 GCA_047620805.1 Pirellulaceae bacterium | reverse complement strand
TAGTCCCACGGGCGGTCCGTTTGAGAAAGCCGAACCTCCAAAAGAATTGGATTGGAACTCCTGGCTCGGCCAAGCCCCACTGGTTGACTACATGGAAAAGCGTTGCCACTACCAATTCCGTTGGTGGTATGAATACTCTGGTGGTAAGTTCACCGACTGGGGAGCTCACCACGTAGACATCGCAACCTGGGCCTGTGGTCTGGATGGCGAAGGCGAAGGACCTGTCGAGATCGACGGCACCGATTCCAAACATCCCTGCGATTTCAAAGATGGCTATCCGACCGTGGACAACGTCTACAACACGTCGCACGACTTCTCGGTAAAGAACAAGTTTGCCAACGGAATCGTGATGGACGTAACGAGTCGAGGCGACAACGGCATCCTGTTTGAAGGCACGAAAGGCCGCTTGTTCGTCAATCGTGGCAAGATCGCTGGTACTCCGATTACGGAAAACTGGGATGAAGGCAAGTACACGCAGGAAGACGTGGATAAGCTGTACAAGGACAAGCCACACGAAGGCCACAAGAACAACTTCTATCGTTGCATTCGCGAAGGTGGTTTGCCGGTATCCGACGTATTCACTCACGTCCAAGCCATGGCAACTTGTCACCTCAGCGCCATCGCCGCTCGATTCGGCCGCGTGATCAAATGGGATCCCAAGGCTGAAAAGATCGTCGGGGACGACCAAGCAGCGACGTTGTTCGCGCGCGATCGCCGCGAAGGCTTCGATATCCCGAAGGTATAAACAGGCTGTTCTAAGCCAAGTTTCAGATGAATATAAAGCGAGGAGGCCAACCGGTCGCCTCGCTTTTTTTCGTTAAATTGCGTTCCAAAAGCTTGGGGCGCGGTACTTCTGAAATGGGGGTTATATAACAGCCTTCCGCGAATGCATTTCTCCCTCTAGAATGTTCCACTCCCTAAATCGCAAACCACTACATAAAGAATCAAACCGTGGCAGTCCTGACAATTACCGAACTATCGATTGGATTCCGTGGTCCCCTACTGCTGGACGACGTGAGCTGTTCAATCGAAGAAGGGCAGCGGATCGGGCTCCTCGGTCGCAACGGGGCCGGAAAATCGACCTTCATGAAAATTATTTGTGGAGATTTGCAGGCCGATCACGGCTCCGTCGTCTTCAGCAATAAAGCCCACTCAGCATTTCTACCTCAAGACGTGCCACTCGATATGAACGGCAGCATCGAGTCCGTAGTTTCGCAGGGCTTGCTCGAACAAGAAATTGAGGACGAATGGCGCAACGATCAACGCTTGGAGCGAATACTCAGCGACATGGGCCTCGATGGTACCGTGGCGTTCGAAACCCTCTCATCGGGGATGAAACGACGGGTCCTGTTGGCGCGAGCGCTTGTCAGTGAACCGAAAGTCTTACTCCTGGATGAACCGACAAACCACCTCGACATCGAAGCGATCGACTGGCTGGAGACTTATCTCAAACGCTGGGGCGGCACTCTGATGTTCGTCACGCACGATCGAATGTTTCTCCGACGTCTCGCCACGCGCATCATTGAACTCGACCGAGGTAAGCTGTTCGATTGGTCGTGCGACTACGATACGTTCATTAGGCGCAAAGAAGCCAATCTGGCAGCGGAAGGCAAACAGGATGCCTTGTTCGACAAGAAGTTGGCGGAAGAAGAAATCTGGATCCGCAAGGGAATCAAGGCGCGGCGAACGCGCAATGAAGGGCGCGTGCGAGCTCTAAAGGAGCTGCGTCTCGAGAGGCAAGACCGGCGCGAGAAAGTTGGCGCAGTGAAGATGGCAGTGCATCAAGAAGTGCGCACCGGACAGATCGTCGCCAAGATGGAAAAGATCAGCTTCTCGTACGATCAAAAAACAGTCGTTATCGATGACCTTTCCACGTTGATCGAGCGGGGAGACAAAATTGGTATCATCGGCCCCAATGGCGCGGGCAAGTCGACGCTGATTAAACTTCTACTTGGAAAACTCGAACCGAACTCTGGAACAATCAAACTCGGCACCAATCTGCAGGTCGCGTACTTCGACCAGCTCCGCGAACAACTGGATGATACCAAATCCGTGATTGACAATGTTGGCGACGGTTACGATAGCATCGAAATAGGCGGCCGCAAGAAACACATCATTGGCTATTTGCAAGATTTCCTTTTCACTCCTGAACGAGCTCGTACAGTAGTTCGCTACCTTTCCGGCGGCGAACGAAATCGAATCTTGCTCGCCAAGCTATTCGCCAAGCCCGCCAACGTAGTAGTATTAGACGAACCCACCAACGATCTCGATACCGAAACATTGGAGCTTCTGGAAGAGATGCTGATGGAATATAAGGGGACGGTACTGCTGGTCAGCCACGACCGCGAATTCCTCAATAACGTCGTATCTGCAACTCTCGCATTTGAAGGCAACAAGGTGTTGGAATATATTGGAGGTTACGACGACTGGTCACGTCAAACCAGTTACGTTCCACCTGGAAAAACGCTCGGCAAAAAGGCCGCGAGAGCCAAACAACAAGCGGCAGCTGAAGAGAAAACTTCCGCGGTCAAGAAGAAGCTGTCGTTCAAAGAGCAAACGGAGCTCACTTCGCTCCCCAAAACGATCGAACAACTCGAAGCCGGTCTCGCTGCGGCACACGAAGTAATGGCCGACCCCGATTTCTACAAACGACCGGGCGATGTAATCGCAACAGCCACGGAAAAAATGAAACGACTCGAAAACGAACTGGCTACGTCCTATGCGCGTTGGGCAGATCTAGAAGCGAAAAACGCATAGGGTGCTCCCGCACAGCCACAAGTAATCGTGTTTACTCGCATCGAATTTTTCTTACCGGCGATTATTTCGGGGCAAGTCTTGCCAACTGTACTACGTAGGTCTCATCAGAGCAAGATCTCGGAATCGTTGCTCCGTAGGAAGACATTGTCGTCTGCTGCGGTATAAACGATATCCGCACCACCGCCGCCGTTGAGACCATCGCGTTCGCCGTCGTCCGTAAAAGCGCCAGCCGCCGTCGAATTTGTTGATACTGTCCAATCGAGTAGAAGAGTACGCAACTGAGCTTCATCGCCTTCAATAGCGATATTCGCTCCCACCAGCACGTCGACGGCTCTTTCACCAAGCACTGCGTCCAATCCGGCGCCGCCGGCGAGGAAATCTTCGTCGTCGCCGCCGCGAAGCGAATCGTTGCCGAGGCCCCCGATGATCACGTCGCGTCCGCTTTCGCCAACGATGTTGTCATTGCCGAGTCCACCTATCAAGAGATCGCCACCACCTCCTCCAGTGATCCGATCGTTTCCTTCCTGCCCGTCGATGACGTCGACACCGGCGCCCCCGCTGATGGTGTCATTGCCCGCTCCACCATACAAGTCGTCGTCGCCGCTACGCGATGTGATCCAGTCGTTACCGTCGCCACCATCCACGTAGTTATTGCCTTCCCCCGTCTGAATGATATCGCGTCCTGGTCCTCCTAGAATCGTGTCATCTTGCTGACCACCCAACAGATTATCGTTACCGTCGTTCCCTTCCAAGACCGCTTCGTAACGCGTGTTACCAGTGATCGTAACACGGTCGTTGCCAGCACCACCGGTCACCAATAAACGAGTTGCAGGAGTCGCGTCGAAGGGGCCGTAGACGTCGCTGTTGTAGCGAACGAGTATTCTTCCTTGGCTGACTATCGAGAAGACAATTCGATCGTCGACATCGTCCGTCCCGCCCGCAACAATATCGTCGTCGATCTTTAGAACGGGAACGATTTCCAGGTCGTGAGTTTGCGTATCCGTTCCGTCATCCTTATCGGTAACCGTGAGCGATACGGCGTAGCTGCCAAAGTTCTCGTACTCATGTGTTAGCGCTACACCGGACGGAGGGTAGTTGGTTGCGGGCTCCGACGAACCATCGCCCCAGTTGATTAAGTAAGTGAATCCGGCCGCCTCATCTGCCGCCGCGGGATCCGCTGCGGTGAAGGTAAAAGTAATGGGTCGATTCGTTGTCCATTCAGTCAAAGCGGGATCGATCGCAGTCTCGCCGTTAATCGCGCCAGTCGGAGCAACATTAGAAATCTCCAGGGTAGTAGCGGCCACGTCGGTCGCGCCGGCAAGGTCAGTTACCTGGACAGCGATACCCAATGCGACAAGCGGATTCAATCCGTCCGCGACACCAATGGCGATGAGTTCGGCCCATGTCACCGTCGGTGCGGCACCAATTGCATCGTCGTAAACGCCATCGTCGTCCAAGTCCCAAGCGAAAGACAGAACGTCGCCGTCGTCGATATCTGAGCTGCCGGAAGCGTCGAGCACCAGATCATCGCCTTCGGCAATTTGGACGACGGTCCCTGCAGCCGCAACTGGCGCGTCGTTAACTCCGTCAATAGTGACGGTCACGATCGCGACGTCCGTCGATGTTTGCCCGTCGGTCACAGTATAGGTGAATTGCTCTGTTGTAGATTGACCGGCTGCCAGCGATTCAAACTGGCCGTTCGGGTCGTAGGTAAAATCACCGTCGACGCGACTTACCAATCCAACGACTCCCGCCGCATCAAACGCCGTAACCGCGATCACATCAGCTGCATCGGGGTCGACGTCGTTGCTAAGAACATTGAAGGTTACCGGGTTGTCTTCGTCGGTCGTTGCACTATCGTCAAACGCGTCGACGGGGTCGTTTAGTCCATTGATCGTAACAACCACTGAACCAACGGACATGCTGCCTTCGCCATCCGAAACGGTGTAAGTAAACGAATCTGTCGCCGATCCTCCAACAGACAGAGCATCAAACTGTCCCGCCGGATCGTAAGTCACGCTCGTGCCATTGTTGGTAACTGTGCCCGCGGCACCTGTGTCGTCAATTGCGATTACAGAGTGCACATCATTGGCATCGACGTCCTGGTCGTTCCCGATCACATCGATATTCGTTGCGGCATTTTCATTGGTCGTACCCGTGTCGGCCACGGCAGTAACGGGATCGTTAACTCCCGTCAAGTTTATCGAAACAGTCGCAGTGGCCGTCCCCCCGTTGCCATCGGTAATCGTGTAGCTAAACGAGTCGGTGGCCGTTTCACCCTGTGACAAAGCCTGGATAGTTGCGACACTCGTCACATCATACGAGACGATGCCATCGACCAAGGTCACGACCGCGCCACTGGCACTTGCCGCTGTCACCGACGCGACGGAGATTTTGTCACCGTTGTCGATGTCAGTATCGTTTGCTGCGAACAACTGAATCGACGCTGCATATTGATCGCTGATTTCACCAGCGTTCAATGGGCGATCGAAGAAGGCGAATTCATCAATATCGCCAATCAATTTCTGATCATTCGCAAAGCCACCCCCGACCGAGTCTTGCTCCTGCCCGAGCATCATGCGACCACCCTGGTCGATCGACGTGCCTTGACGAAATGTGAATGTACTCTCCAAAACGCCATTGATATAGACGTTCGTTTCGCCCGTGGAACTCTCCCAGCTCAAAGCGACGTGATTCCACTCGCCGTTAAAGATTTGGTTCGGAGCGACACCGGTAATCTGAGAATTACCGGTTCCC
>JBLHLE010000570.1:0-5522 GCA_047620805.1 Pirellulaceae bacterium | reverse complement strand
TCTTTAGTTCAGCTACCGCGGCCTGAAATTCTTCTCGCAGGTCGCTGAATTTCGCTACAGTTTTGTCGCCGGAAGCTTTGACGTAGTCGAGCATGATTTCTTCAGCTTTGATGAAGTCACCGCATATGTCGGCGACTTCAGTTGCGATGTCGATAGGGATATTGGTAATCCCATTGGCGTCGCCGTGCAGAAGCTCGCCCTGGTTGACCATCAATCCGCCGACGCGAACAGGCAGGCCGATGTGAAGAATATGGCAGTAGGCGTGGGAGCAGATGGTCGAACTGGTGAAGACGGGATACCGCAAAGCGCGGACTTGTTCGAGATCGCGGCCCGCTCCGTTGGTAACGAGTCCAACGGAGCCGAACGCTTGATATGTTGAGCACATGACTTCGCCGAACACGGCGGCAACTGCCGGGTCGTCCAGGTCTTCAAAGACGACAACGGGAGGCCCGGGCAGGCTGGCGAACTGCTCGAGTTGACTCTGAATGCTACCGTACGCATCGCCTCCCACAGGTGGCGCGTCGGATCGAAACGATGCAGTTGTTGCAAATCCAACCATCGGCGGCAGTTCGGGGAAATTCGACTTCACGCGCTCGTCCATATATCCGACGTTTCTCGCGCGGACGTCAAACAATTCGATGACGTTGCAAATGGTGGGTGTGTCGAATTGAGCTAACTTGTCGAGTGTTTCTTGCGTGATGGCCATTCCGCGGTTCCTTTTTAATCGTTTTGAATCGTGCTCGTTTTGAATCGTGCTCGTTTTGATCTTACTCGGCGAAGTGAGTGCAGCGTAACGACGCTTACGTATCGAAGTACATGCAGAACTCATACGGGTGCGGTCGGAGTCGCAGTGGCTCAACTTCGTTCTCACGTTTATAGCGGATCCAGGTGTCGATAACATCTTGCGTGAAGACATCTCCTTGCAGCAGGAATTCGTGGTCTTGCTGCAAGGCGTCGAGGGCATCCGAAAGGGAGCCGGGAGTTTGCGGGATTTTGGACCCCTCTTCCTTCGACATGTTGTGGGTGTTGACTTCAAGCGGTTCGCCTGGATCGATCTTCTTCTGAATGCCATCGATAGCGGCCATCAGGATCGCGGAAAAGGCCAGGTATGGATTGCAACTTGGATCGGGGCAGCGGAACTCCACACGCTTTGAATTGGGACTTTGGCTGTACATCGGGATGCGGCAGGCGGCGGACCGGTTTTTTTGTGAGTACGCCAAACTGACCGGTGCTTCGTAGTCGGGAACGAGTCGCTTATAGCTGTTGGTAGTTGGGTTGGTTAGCGCGAGTAGTGCCGGGGCGTGTTTCAGCAGTCCACCAATTGCGTTGAGAGCCAGATCGCTGAGGCCTGCGTAGCCATTGCCCGCGAATAGTGGTTGGTCGTTTTTCCAAAGCGAGAAGTGAGTGTGCATTCCCGAACCATTGTCTCCAAAGATCGGCTTGGGCATGAAGGTCACCGTTCGCCCGCGGCGCTGAGCGACGTTCTTGACCACGTATTTGTAGATCATCGTTTGATCGGCCATGCGGAGGAGGTGGTCGAATTTCATGTCGATTTCCGCCTGTCCAGCGGTACCGACTTTGTGGTGCTGGCGTTCGACCTTCACATCGCACTTCAGCAAGACTTGCATCATTTCGTTACGCAAGTCCATCAGGTGATCGGAGGGCGGGACTGGCAAGTAACCTTCTTTGTCACGAATCTTGTTGCCGAGATTCGGACCCTCACTGCGGCCTCGGTTCCATTCGCCTTCGACGCTGTCTAAATGGTAATAACCTTCGTGAGCATTCTGATCAAAACGTACGTCATCCAGAATGAAGAACTCGGGTTCTGGTCCGAAATTGGCAACGTCGGCGATGCCAGTTTGCTTCAAATAATTAACCGATTTGCGAGCGACGTTGCGGGGATCGAATGCGTAGTCATCGCGAGTGAGCGGGTCGACGATGTTGCAAATCATGTTTAGTGATGGTAGCTCCGCGAACGGATCGACAAACGCGGTTTCCGGTTGAGGAATGATCAGCATGTCGCTTTCTTCGATCGACTGCCAGCCGCGGAGACTCGATCCGTCGAAGCCGAGCCCATCTTCAAAGACATCTTCGTTCAGGCAACCGACAGGGATTGTCGTGTGTTGCCAACGGCCGAATAGGTCCGTGAAACGCAGGTCGACCGCTTCAATTCCACGTTGACGGCAAAGCGCGAGTACTTCTTGTGGTGTCATGGCAGGTCCTCAGCAGCGTTTGTGAGTTTGCATGTCTTGAGCAGATTGGCTGCGCCGCGCAGAATACGCGAAGTTTCGTAGAAGCAGTTTGGGGCGAACGACTTCGTTTTGCCCACTATGTAAAGAAATCTCCTCGCGCTGGGGGCGCGAGGAGATTTCGATTGAATGTTTCTCGTCAGCCACTGTTTCAGCAAGTAACAGTTGCCTCGTGTGTCACTCTAGCTTTTGACGGATTTGAGGATTTGAGCAGCGATCTTGTAGGGATCGGCGTTCGATGCTGGACGACGATCTTCCAAGTAGCCCTTCCAGCCGTTTTGGACGGTGGCGAGAGGAATCCGAATGGAAGCACCGCGATCACTCACGTTGTAGCTGAATTGATCGATCGATTGGGTTTCGTGTAGCCCTGTCAAACGTTGATCGTTATCCGAACCGTAAACCGCGATGTGATCGGCGTGGGAACTAGCAAATTTTTCGCAAATGCCTTTGATCAGAGCTTCGCCACCTTCATCGCGAATGGCAGTGTTCGAGAAGTTAGCGTGCATACCACTACCGTTCCAGTCGCCTTTGACGGGCTTTGGATGCAACTCAACCGATACTCCGTAAGGCTCAGCAACGCGGTACAGAAGGTATCGCGTCAGCCACAAATCGTCGGCAGCTCGCTTGGCCCCTTTGCCAAACAGTTGGTATTCCCATTGACCTTTCATTACTTCCGCGTTGATGCCAGTCACACTCAGGCCGGCATCGAGGCAGGCGTCGAGGTGGTCTTCGACGACTTCGCGACCAACACAGTTTTTGTGGCCCACGGAGCAGTAGTAAGGACCTTGTGGGCCGGGGTAACCGTCTTTGGGGAAACCAAGTGGGAATCCGTCGAGCATCAGCACATACTCTTGCTCGAAACCAAACCAAAAATCGTCGTCGTCTTCAAACTGCCCACGTGCATTCGAGGGGTGAACTTCGCCCTCAGCTGTCATGACTTCACACATGACCAAGAAGGCGTTTCTGCGGCCTGAATCGGGAACTATGCGAACCGGTTTCAGGATACAATCCGAAGAGCTTCCTTCGGCTTGTTGCGTCGAGCTACCATCAAATGACCACTCGGGGCAATCTTCGGGCCCACTGGGTTCGCTGCTGACGATTTTCGTCTTGCTGCGCAAATTCGATTCTGGTTTGTAACCGTCAAGCCAAATGTACTCAAGTTTGTAACTCATTTCCAAAACACTCCTTACAACAATTAAACCGATGTATTGGGTAACCCTCGTGTTTGAGCGCGTCCGTTCATCTAATAGAAGTATCCGTACGGATGCGAGCTGATAGCACGCGAGCCCAAGATTGTCCTGGGTAGGATGTTGGTTAAGCAGACTCACCGACAATATTACAGGAATATCATCTCAGAAAGTCTATTTCACTTAGCGCTCTTTGCCTGGGCTGAACAACTATTCGCAATGACTGTGCCAATGGTCAAGTTGTAGACCGCACATCTTAGGACATATTCCCTTAATTGCAATTGGTTTGAGCTTATTTTCGCCAATTCCCTGGGCATTACGAAGAGTCATTTTTGCCCGCATTTTAGGCAGTGATTGACTGTTTATTGTGCAGGTCGGCAAGCGTTTCATCAAGCCATAGGGGTTAGAAAGGATGCGTAAATTGATCGCGCTCCGCTGGCAGTCGAGGGAACTTGAATACTCATTCGGAGTGAACTTTGTGCATCGCTTGATCACGGAAGTTACGTATGTCATTGATCATCAGGCGAATGTTCTGATACCGCTCTAGCGGTTTCTTTTCGATTGCTTTGAGGACGATTGCATCGAGTTGTTTGGGGACGTTACGCTCGGCTGACACCTCGCTTGGGGGGCGGGGTGTCTTATGGATGATGTTGTCGAAAGTCTCCCGAATAGTGCGGCCGCGGAACGGTTCCTGCAGGGCAAGTAGCTCGTACAGCACCACGCCCATACTAAAGATGTCTGTGCGCTCGTCGATCTGACGGTGTTCGAGGACTTGTTCGGGGGACATGTACAGTGGAGTGCCAGGACGTTGGCCGGTTCCTGTCAGGCGTACGACGAGTTCGTCGCGAGAGTAGTCAAGGTCATCCCCGCCTTCGTTGGGCCGCCCCCAGACTTTGGCCACTCCCCAATCCATCAACATCACTTCCCCATACATTCCGATCATGATGTTTTCTGGCTTGATATCGCGATGGATGACTCCGTGGGCGTGGGCGTATGAGAGTGCATTTCCGGCTTGGATGAGGATGCCTAGCAGGCGATCGAGGGTGAACTCTTTCACTGCGACGGCGTCGTTTCTGGCAATGCGACCGAGAATGCGAAACAGATTTTCGCCTTCGATCTTCTTCATCGAGAAATAGATTCGACCTTCGTCGTCGCGACCGACTTCGTATACGGGGACCGTATTGGGGTGCTGCAATTGAGCAGTTATCCGCGCTTCGCGGAGCAATCGCCGCTTTTCAATCGGGTCGTCCTTCTTCTGGTCCGGGAGTCGCTTGATAGCAACATTGCGGCCGAGGTTAATGTCATAGCATGAATAGAGGACGCCGTTGCCACCGCCATCCATCGCATGAAAATTGCAATACTTGCGATAATCGTTCGAGTGCCCCTCAGCCAAGTCGTAGTCTGTGCTCGTAATATAGATGTTTGAATTGGGGTCGTTCGGATTATTGTGCGGGGGAGGTTGATTCACGTCTAACTCCGAAGATAAGCAAGCTGCAAAATAGCGACCGGAAGTTCAGATGAGTGTGCGGATTAATTGCGAGCAAACCTGCCGATGTTTTCAGGCAATTGAGAGCAGGCAATTGAATCTCAAACAACTGAATCGTTGCAACTGAATTTCAAACAACTGAATCGTTGCAACTGGATTCTACCAGACGCGAACGAATTGGTGTACTGCGAGCTTGAGTGTGTTATGGCAGCTCGTCGAGTGATTCCGTTTCGTTTCTTCGCGATTGCCCCGCTTCCCAGCGCGCGTGTAGCGCGAAATAAGTGGGCACTAGGACAGTTCGTACGATCAGCGTGTCGAGCATGATTCCGAGGGCGAGAGAGAAGCCGAGCTCTACCATTCCACGCAAGGCACCACTGCCGACGAGAAAGAACTGCGCGCCTGGCAGCCAAGATGGAATGAGGTCTCCCCACACACCACTGGTCATTGAGATAAATGTCCCGGCCATGATGATTCCGCAACTGGTTATGATTCCACCCGTTTGAATCATCGCAAAACGCAAGCCGGCAAATGGACCGCGGCGTTGTTGTTCTTCGAACACTCGAGTTGTCAGGTAAACATTATAGTCTTGCCCGATGGCGA
>JBLHLE010000569.1:0-5523 GCA_047620805.1 Pirellulaceae bacterium | reverse complement strand
CGCCGTTTTAGTCACGCGGCGGCAGGATGCCGCCGATACGGCGTTTGGGTTGCAATAGCCCGTAACCCACAGACGAACCCGAGCCAATGGAGTCAAATAAATGACCACGATTCGATACCCTTCTGCTGCTATTGGCAACGCTGCAGCAGGCAGCGGGCCTCAATGCCGTCGGACAGGAGACGGTGCGCGAACGATTCTACCTGATCGGCAATTCGCTGACTTGGGATACCGTGCCCCAACGCTTGGACGGTGATGTGCTATGGCACGTCAATGGTGGAGTGCCGCTGCCGAACATTTACGCCAACACGAGGTCGCAAGGGTCGAAGCAGGTCGCAAGCCAGTATTGCCGCAAACTAGTGAAGCTAGGACCTAAAACGTGGCGCGATTCACTCTCGTTGTGAGCCAAGCCACTGTGCCAACGTCTTCAAGTCAACGGCATCCATCCCCATCACAATTTCTTCTCGGTGACTCCCGTGGACGGCAAGGATGTGGTCTTCGTGGAAATAGACCATGCCGCCCTGGTGTAGCTCGTGGAGTCGGGACTCGTACATCGGATTGTCGGCGACTCCAGCGAGCCACTCACCGTCTCGTTCCGTAACTTGAACCCAAAAGTCTTCTCCCCAGCCTCGCGATGGGACGTCTTGCTTTGGCAGCGGCAACAACGTCGCCGGATGTTCGTGTCCAAGGATCGGCTTTGTCGCCTCACCATTGCAAGTCGGACAGTAACATTTCTCGAGGGAGTCTTTGTGAACGGAGAATCTTGGCGAGTCTATTCTTAGTTCAATGAAATGGCCGACTTTGAGATGTTTTTTGAGAACAGGATGCGGAATTAAAAAGTTCTCGGGGTTCTCGGCGTGCATGTCGGTGCCATTGACCAGTTCATAGCCGTTGGCGAATAACTGTTGAGTGAAATGTTGTTTGATCGATTCGTCCATCATTAGTCTTCCTGCCGAACTCACCGTCGTAGTTCGCAAATGTCTGCCCGCTCGCGGTTGTTGCCAGTGTAATTCTACCGTCACGATACACAATCGGGGCGGGGAATAACGGGTCGCAAGCCAATATTGCGGCAAATTAGTCAGGTTAGCGAGACTTGCTGTAAGCTGTTGCCGCTTTAAAGAATGTCGGATTGTTGCTTCCCGCAGTCATCGCAAATGTCAACCAGCGATGCGTTTGAGTGATTGTGATTAAGACGCGTTGCCTATTGTTTGGAGTATTGGTTTGCGGCCCCTTTGGGTTTTCGGAGGGCCGCAGCGGCGGCGATCAACAAAGAGGCAATGAGGGTGCATGAAACTACTCTATCCTGATGCGAGACGTCGAGCTATGAATTGCCGCACCTTTGAGATTTGGGACTTTGCGGCCAAGTTGCTCGCTTTTTGCGGGTTGTTTCGCAAGGCGGGTTCGATTCCGTACCAGATCATCAGCGGCAGGTTCTGGTCGGTGTCGTCTTCTACGTGAGAGACTAATCCGAAGGCAACGTCCCAGCGTTGCTCCAGCGGCATTCGTTGTAACACGGAGGCCAACTGCAGTCGCACCAGCGGCGACTCTTCGTCAACGGCGAGCGCAGCAAACTTTTTGACCGCGGCTTGCGGTGGCTGCTTATCTTCGCACAGCAACCGAATGACCCAATTGCGAATATGTTCGTTGCCGTGATCCAACTGGCGGATCAGCCACTTGTCTTCGAGTCCGCCGATGACGTGTAGGGCCCACAACGCGCGCAGTTTTCGTGGCACGCTGTGGTCATTATCAAAGATCTTCAACAGTTCGCTGTTGACCGTGGACATGTCCTTGCCCGCTGCCGCGCGTTGCTGGAGGATTCGCCGTGAATGTTGCACGAACCAATCGTTTCGGTGCAGTTGCATTTTTACCAGTTGTTCGTCGCCGAGTTGTTCCAGGTTGGTTTTCGGTTTCGTTGGCTTGCCGTACGAGATCTTGTAAATACGTCCGCTGAGCCGATGCACGCCGTCGCGATCGTGGCATTCACCCAGATCGGTCCAGTCGCTGACATAAACTCCGCCATCGGGACCGTACCTGAGAGCGATCCCGCGGAACCACGGGTCGTTTGCCATTAGGAAGTCAGTTCCATGACGTCCCAAGTACCCGCTCCCTTTTCGTTCGAGTTTGTCGTTGTTGAGACGGTTGCCATGTAGATTGCACATCAACGCGGTATTGCGATAACTGTCGGGCCACGAGCCGCCCAGATACACCATGGCACCAGCATGTGCGTTGCCGCCACCGGCATCTTGGTGTACTTCCTTGCCGTCGTCGCCCCGCGAGAATTGCCAGTTCTTGCCAGTGAAGTGATAGTGGTCGGAGCAGGCGTCCAACTGCTCGTAGGCGTGCGGATTAATCGGGCGACCATAGATTCGCTTGTAGTTGGCGCCCGGGATTAGGTGCCAGAGGTGCCCGATGACACAATTGGTAAAGAAGCCCTCGCCGTAGTCGTTGAAATCAAGTCCCCAGGGATTGGCGGTTCCGTGCGCGACGACATCAAACTCGCGGCGGACCGGATGGTATCGCCAGATTCCGCAGTTAAGCTGTTGGCGTTCGCTCTGCGGCGAACCGGGTTTGCCGACATGCGAATGGTTTGCGTTGCCGTTGCAGCCGTAGAGCCAGCCGTCCGGTCCCCAGACCAATGAGTTGAGCACCGTGTGGTTGCCGACGTGCGACCAGCCATCCAGATGCACGATTGGCTCACCGTCCGGCACGTCGTCGCCATCCTTGTCGGGAATGAAAAGCAGGTGCGGGGCACAACATACCCAGACGCCACCGAAGCCGATTTCAATTCCAGTCAAGTAGTTTCCCTTGTCCCAGAACACTTTTCGTTTGTCGAACTGCCCGTCGCCGTCGGTGTCTTCCAAGATCACGATTCGATCGTTGCCAGTGGATTGCCACGTGGGGTAGGAATAGAATTCCGCGACCCACAACCGACCGCGGTGATCCAGCGCGATCGCAATCGGTTGCGCAACAGCGGGCTCGCCGGCAAACAAACTGACGTTGAATCCTTTCGGCACGGTGATCTTTCCCGCGGCGGCACTTGGTGTCGGCGGAGTATCTGACGTGTTTTGAGTATTCCGCACGGTGCTGGGAATGTCGTCCGCGTTGACATATTCAAGCGTGATGAACAAAAACACGATCAGAGTCAAACGATTTGTCAAACGATGCATCTGTGCCTCCAAAGAGCGGGAGTCGGAAAGTTTTTGACGACTAAAGTGGCAAGGCTGTCAAGAATCTCAGGAAGGCACATGTTGTTGGTGAAAGAGCGTAACAGCCAAACGCGATGAAGTGCGTATACTACCTGGAGAACAATGGCGCTACAAACTCCGGGCGAGAACGAGAAGATAATCTCGCACAGAAAGGCAAAGAAGGCGAGAAACTCGCTTGATATCTGGTATAGAACCAGAGAGAATCGCGGGCAGGACCGGTCAAGCCTTTGTGCAATCTAAAGGAAATGCTACATGACGACTCAATCGAAGTTTATCCGTCGCGATCCGGCCGAGGTGGAACCGTGGGCGGAGACGTGTGGTGCGATTCGTTGCTTGATCGAGGAGTCCGATGGAGCGGCGGCGGAAGTGCATCACGTTGAAATCGAAGATGCAAAGCTGCACTATCACGAGCGGACCGACGAGTTCTACTATGTGATTGACGGCGAGGGAACGATGATCCTCGACGACGACGAAATTACCTTGAATAAGGGAGTGGTCGTCTACGTCCCGCGCGGTGTAAAACACAAAGCGATCGGCAAATTGACCGTATTAACAGTTTGTATTCCCCGCGGCGTACTCGACGACGTTCACGAAGTGGAATGACGTTCACGAAGTGGAATGACGTGTGTCCAAAGTGATCGGCGTTTAGCAAACGGGTTGATGGTTCACTGAGATCACTGCTTGCCGAACACAATACTGCCGATATCGACTTCTTCGTCTTGCGAGGAGAGTCGCACGGTGATTGACTTGCGCGATTCGTTGGGGCGACCGTAGTTCGTGATCACAGTGGCCGCAATGGTTGTGCCACCTGTGAGTGTTTGTTGCGACGAGCCGTAGAAGTGAGCTTTGATTTGATACTTGCCAGGCATTGCCTTCCGCAAGTTGTAAACCTCTGGCCCGTACCCTTGCGTGAAGTCCTGGGTCATCATGCCGCCGATCGTGGTGCGATTATGGCTGTAGAAGCATTTTTCGCCCGAGGGTTCAATGATCCACGCATCGATATCCGTTAGATCGGTGTCCCAGCTGATGAGAATACGGATGTCTACGTCTAGCAACTTTAACAAACGTGGATCCACGTTGGCCTGGAGACCTTTGCCATCGGCGAAATCCAATCGACCCGCTCGTGCGATCAATTGGTTGAGTTCCATTAGCGCAATCGTCTCGATACCCGGGAAACGATCGTCCCAAGTACCTACAATCACCTCATTCAGTAACGAGACAGCACGCTGGTAGTCGCTGAACGCGCGGGCACCCTTATCAGACGATTCCGTCGTTTGGCCTCGGTCCGACAATGCCAGGGCTAGATCGCGATACGATTGCGGTTCTTCTGGGCGAAGCTTGAGAACTTTCTCGAACAATGTTACGGCAAGATTGAGGTTGCCTTCTTGTTGAAGTTTGTGGGCGACAATTCTTGTCAGACGCGGATCCTCCAATTCCAATTCGACCACGTTAGTGAGCACACGGACACCGTCGGCGGCACTCGCTTCGCGGAAGAAGTAGGTCGCGCAGTCTAGGTAGAAGGCCGGGCTGTCCGCAAATTGTTCGCGTTGTCCGAGGTAGACTTCGTAGGCTTTCGCCGGACCGGCTGCCGTCATCGCCTTTAAGTAGGGAGTCTGCGGGTCCCAAGGCTTTAATGCGATGCTAGATTTTGGAGTCGTGGCGCCAGCAAAGTCGCCCCCGTTGTCCTTGTCAGCAGCCTCCTCTTCAGCAGCCTCACCGCGTGCAGCTGCCCGGCCGCCTGATGGTGCACCTTCCCTGGGCGCAGCTGGCGCGAGTGGCGCTGCCGCGTCGTTTGGCGTCGCTTCAACTCGGCCGGGCTCGTCGGCGTTTTTCTTGGGAGTCTGTTCGCGATACTTGAAGTTCTTTGGATATTTGTATTCCTTTTCCCACCACTTCACTTGCTCGGTCCATTGCGCCACGACTTCCTTGATTTTCTCGTCTCGCGATTTTTCTTTGGCGACTCTTCGTTGCTCGACTTGTTTGAGCCAGTTGGCGTGCATTATTTCTCGCGACTGCGGCGGCTCCACGCCATATTCCAAATACTGTTCCAGCGTTTCCAGCACCAACAGCGACGTTCCCGGCGTAACAAAACCAAACTCGCGGCCGAGCGATATCAACTCGTCGCGATGTTCCTCTGGAAAAGCCAGCAGTCCGTCCACCTTTTTCTGTGCCCAGATTCGAGGTACGAGTCGATTGAATTCGTTTTCGTCCTGCCGCAGGGTGTAGCTTACGACCATGGTTGCCGGGCCGTAGGCGAAATGCAGTTTGATATCGGCTTTGCTTGCCAATAATCGCCCAGCGACAGAGACTCGACCCTGAA
>JBLHLE010000568.1:0-5533 GCA_047620805.1 Pirellulaceae bacterium | reverse complement strand
CAAATCCTCGCCATGCAGCATGTGCAACAGCATCTCGGTGTCACGGCGGCTCCAGAAATAGTCCCGACAAATGATGGGGAGCTGTTGAGCAAAGTTGCCGACTTAAGCACTGGCCTGGAGCACTATGTTCGATTGCTAACATTCCTACCGGGGAAACCCCTGGCGCTCGTGCAACCACAACCGCCAGAGTTGTTGTGGCAGTTCGGCAGGTTCGTCGGAAAACTGGCGCAATGTCTTGGACACTTTAATCATCCAGGTGCTCAGCGCGAATTACATTGGGATCTCGACCGCGCAGAAGCCGTGGTGACGCGGCATCTCGAAGCAGTCTCGGACCCGTCGCGACGAGCGATTATCGACCGCATGTTACGGCAGTATCGTCGCCATTATCAACCGGTCGCGAACTCTCTGCGCAAATCGGCGCTGCACAACGACTGCAACGACTACAACGTCATTATCAACCATCGGAGGTCCGTCGAAGGCGGCGACGATCCATGGCAAGTCGGAGTTATCGATTTTGGCGATATGGTCTACTCGACCACAGTAAATGAACTCGCCATCGCGGCGGCCTACGTCGTTTTGGATAAATCCGATCCGTTGCGCGCCGCGGCCGTGCTTATTGAGGGCTTTCACGATGCGCTGCCGCTTGAAGACGACGAATTGAGCGTGCTGTTTCAGTTGATAAAAATGCGTCTATGCACAAGTGTCGTGATGAGCGCCCATCAAGGCAGCCTTGAACCCGACAACGAATATCTCTCTATCACCGAACAGGCAGCGTGGGCAGCATTACAACAGCTGGACGCGATCAGCAACGATTCTGCACTGAGAGAATTCCGAGTCACCTGCGGAAAACCGACCAGCACAAAGGCCGCAACTCAAAGTGAGATCGACGATCTCCGACAAAGATCGTTGAGCAAATCGCTCAGCGTGTCGTACGAGAAACCGCTTCACATTACTCGAGCTTCAGGACAGTATCTGTTTGACGCCGAGGGCGTTGCCTATTTGGACATGGTCAACAATGTTTGCCATGTCGGCCATTGCCATCCCTACGTCGTCGCTGCGGCACAGAAACAGATCTCACAACTCAACACCAATACGCGTTATCTGCACGAGAACATTGTTCGATATGCGGAGCGATTGCTAGATACGTTCCCCGCTCCGCTGAACGTCTGCTTCTTTGTGAACTCGGGTAGCGAAGCCAGTGACTTGGCTTTGCGTCTGGCCAGAACATATACCGGTTCCCGTGACACGGTTGTGATGGAAGGCGGTTACCATGGTAACCTGACGTCGTTGATCGAAATCAGTCATTACAAATACGCAGGCGCTGGCGGACAAGGTCCCGCTCCATACGTTCAACAAGTATGCATGCCCGACACCTACCGCGGTTTGTACCAGCGAGATGGAAGCACTGGCGACAACGAGTTGGGTGCAAAGTACGCCAACCAAGTCCGCGATGCAGTCACGCAACTGAATGATCGCCCGACGTTCATCGTCGAGTCTGTCTTAAGTTGCGGAGGACAAATCGTCTTGCCCGATCGATATCTCAGAGAATCGTATCGTCACATTCGCGAAGCGGGCGGCGTTTGCATTGCCGACGAAGTTCAAGTTGGGTTCGGTCGAGTCGGCTCGCATATGTGGGCGTTTGAGACTCAAGATGTCGTGCCCGATATCGTCACACTTGGCAAACCGATTGGAAACGGCCATCCGCTTGCAGCCGTCGTGACAACTCGAGCTATTGCCGATTCTTTCGCCAATGGAATGGAATACTTCAACACCTTCGGAGGCAATCCCGTTTCGTGCGCCATCGGTTTGGCGGTCCTGGACGTATTGGAAGAGGAACAACTTCAACAACACGCGTACGACGTGGGTCAAACCCTGGTTGTTGAGTTGCGGCGACTACAGGGGAAACACGAAGTTATTGGGGACGTCCGCGGACTCGGGCTATTCCTTGGGATCGAGTTCGTGAAAGACCGTCAAACGAAAGCTCCCGACGCTTCGACTGCCAGCCGCATCGTGAACCAACTGAGACACCAAAACATTCTGCTCAGTACGGACGGCCCGGATCACAATGTCATCAAGATTAAGCCGCCATTACCGTTTACGATAGAAAACGCCAAACATGTCGCGAAGCTCATGGACGCCGCACTAGAATCGTTGCCAGCCGGCATCACTTAGACTCTCCCGCTGAAGTCTATTTACTCGAGGCAGAAAAGCATTTCTTGCCGTCCGCCATCGCTGACATCGCTGACAACGCCGCGAACGAAGATCTGACCACCGCAAATGGCGGGCGTGGAGAATACCTCGTCGCACAGCTTATCCTCAGCGATCAACTTGAATTCCTTGTTTGACGCGGCCAAAACGAAACCGACTCCGGATTCATTGATGGCATAGATCTTATCGCCGACCAGGACGGGGCTACTATCAAAGGTGCCACCGAGTCGCCCCTTCCATAGTTCCTCGCCAGTTTGTGCGTTCCAGCAAGACGCGACACCCGCATCGGCCACACCGTACAAGAATCCGTTACTAGCAACCATCGACGGCACGTAGACTCGAGTCTTATTCTCCCAAACAACTTCGCCAGTCCCATCGGCTTTGACTGCCGCGATGTGATTCTTGGGATACCCACCGCTGGTGAAGACGAGATTCCCATCGGCAACCATCGAGCTGACGCATTCTGTCGTAGCGCCTTCGAACTCCCAAAACTTTTGGCCAGTCATTGGGTTGATGCCGCTGACCAAGTCACAGCCCATCAGGATCAACTGGTCCTTACCGCCGAGATTGACGACCACGGGTGAACAGTAATTGGGTTTCTTGGGGCGGTCGATTTTCCAAACGACTTCGCCACTCTTTCGGTTCAGACCGGCGAGCGCACCGCCGCCCTTATTGTCGGCAACTGCAATAACGAGCGACTTGTAAATGACTGGAGACGAACCGAAACCTTGATGAACGACGTAATTACTGATCTTTTTCTGCCATTGAATTTTCCCATCCAAATTCAAAGCGGTCGTTTGAATAGTCTCGTTGTTTAAAAAGTTGATGTAGAGTTGGTCGCCGTCGCAGGCAACCGTGGAAGACGCCAAAGATGCTTTCTTATTCCCTTTGACGATCAAGCCGTCCTGGTGAACCACAGTCTTCCAGACTTCTCGTCCAGTACCGCGATCCAAACAATGAACGGCCTGTTGCTGCCTTTCCAGATCCGCCGAGGCAATATAGATTCGATCGCCAACGACGGTTGGAGATCCATGGCCACGGCCGGGAATCGGCGTCGACCATTTTACATTCTCTTTTGACCAACTTGCTGGCGCCTGCTGTTTCGCATCCGCAACGCCAGTGCGTTGAGGCCCCCGCCACCACGGCCAATCCGTCGTTTTGAAACCAAAATCGGAAGCGGAAACTCGATTATCATCTTGGGCCTGTAACGTCGAATCCAACGCGTTGGACAATACAAAACTCGACAATGCGAAACTGATGAAAAACGTGAACAACGTGAACAACGAAACGAATCGCGTACTCATAGTGGTCCTTTCCTCCCCGCTGCTCATGCACGGGTTCATACTTGGGCTCCATGACGCTCCTGTCAACGGAGCATATCTCGAACCACAAGTATCTTCGATCGCGACGCGACTTTCCAGTCAATACGGTCGAAATCTAGCACTGCCATCGAATAGCGATTGCGGGGGCCATTCGCGAGTCACGTGACGAATGCCCTCTAGTTCGTGAGGCCGGTCGCGTTACCAATCGGATTCATCGCTCATCATGTGTTTAGCGATTTCTTCGACGCTGGTAATGCCTTTCCCGAGCTTCAGCAACGCCGCTTGCCGCAACGGGACCATCCCTTTGGAAACGGCCAATTCCTGAATCTCATCGCGATTCAGCCCGGAAGAAATCGCCTGACGAATATCGCGATCCGCGATCAGCATTTCGAACATTCCCGTCAAACCGATGTAGTCATCAGCCCCGCCGGCGGGGCCGTAAACTGACGCTCCACCTTCCGCACCAAGCTGCTCTTGTATGCCGTCAAATACGATTCCCCCCGAGTCGAAGAGATCGTACGCCACTCGGTTATCCGGATTGAGTCGACGGATCAAACGTTGTGAAATAACACCCAGCAGCGTACTGGCGAGAAAATAGCTACTGGCACCGTGCGCGAGCATCGCTTGAACGACACTAACGGCGGAGGACGCATGCACAGAGGACAACACGAGGTGGCCGCTGTTGCTTGCGCGGACAGCGATCTCGGCCGTCTCCTGGTCGCGAATTTCGCCGATGACGATGACGTCGGGAGATTGCCGCAAAGCGCCTCGTAGCAGAGTTCCAAATCCGAGATCCCGTTTCGGATGAACTTGAATTTGGCGGACACCGGGCAGCTCGTACTCCACTGGGTCCTCAATCGTAGTGATCATTCGCGTGCCGTCGTTGAGGTAGTCCAGGCAGGCGTAAATTGTAGTCGTTTTTCCGCAGCCAGTAGGTCCGGCGAATAGCATGAGCCCGCTGGGACTATCCAACATCGCCTTGATCGACTGCAACTGCTTTGGCTCCAGACCCAGCTCGCCCAGCGACTGACCGCGACGTCGCCGGTCGAGGATTCGCAGACAGACATCCTCACCATGTAGACAACCAATACTATTGACGCGTATATCAATTCGGTCGTCATTGGATTGATAAAAGAGCCGACCATCTTGCGGACGCATCTTGTCAGCCAAATCCATGTCGGCAGTCGATTTGATCAGGTTGATCAATAGAGTTCCATGATGCAGCGGCAGGGCAACTACGTGTTCGAGCACACCGTATCGTCGTCCTTTGATTTGTATGTGCTCCTCTCCGGAAACGATAAACACGTCCGCAAACCCTCGAGATACTGCCATCTGCACCAACTCGTCGAATAGCTGCGGCGGCTCGAGCGTCGATATCCAATTTGGATCCCAGGTTTCAATTTCCGTCGCCATCAAGCCTTCTCCCTATTGGTCGCTGTCTCTCTCGCTTCATCAAAGCTGTCTGTGATCGATAATACTTGATTCAAATGCATCAAAGAAAATATCTTGCCCACTGTCGGAGAAACCGAGTAGACCGTCAGCGAACCGCCCGCTTCCTTAAAACGTTTATTGCACTTCAAAAGGCAGCCCACTTTTTCGGAATTGACGTACTCCAAGGCGGAAAGGTCGAGCAAGCAATCGTGCTGCAAAATATCGATACCATAGGCGCGGAAAAATAATCCGGCAAAGGTATCGGCTTCGTCGGTTGCCTCCGCGGTCAAGATTCGCGCATTTCGCAATTCGCCAGACTCTGGCAAACGTTCCATTTTCATTGCTGATCTCCAACAGGGGCGATCGAGCCGAACGGCTCGTCAATCGGAATAGTCGCCCTTACCGATGTCCATCCCGCCATGGTTTGATCTCACAAATCCATGGCCGAAACTTACGATTTCACGGCCAAATCTCACGGTTTCGGGCAACGAAGATTGTACCAGCCCAATACTGCGAATGGGGCAACATTCATCGCGCATGCCCAGGATTTGGAATCTTAACGTGAAGCTCTC
>JBLHLE010000567.1:0-5545 GCA_047620805.1 Pirellulaceae bacterium | reverse complement strand
TGCTCGCGACATACTCTTCTTCTTTCCTCGCGATTATCAAGACCTCTCCGAAGTCACTGCAATTACTGAGTTAAAAGAGGGCCAGGCGACGACGATTTCGGGAGTCGTCGATGAAATTGAATTGCGGTCGACGGGGCCTGGCCGATCGATGCTCGGTGTCTTAATTCGCCAAGAGAATCAGTTCGTACGCTTGGTTTGGTTCAACCAACCGTATATGCAGCAGCGAGTTTCTCAAGGGATGCGCGTACTCGTTTCCGGCACGCCCACACTCAACGGCTTCCGCTGGGAAATGCGACACCCGCGAGTCGAGAAGATTCACCAGGAGGAAGGCGCACCGGCCGGTCGCATCTTACCGGTCTATCCATTAACGGAAGGGGTAAGTCAGGGGCAAATGCAGAAGATTGTCCACGGCGTTGTCGAAGAGTACGCGAAATTGGTGGATGAAGTCTTCCCTGCCGATTATCTCGAACAGCACCATTTGTGGCCGATTCAGGCAGCACTAGCTCAACTGCATCAACCTGAAAATGTCGAGTCGCTCGAGCGGGCTCGATATCGCTTCGTCTATCAAGAACTGCTGGTGCTGCAGTTGGCGTTAGCGATCCGTCGACGGCGCCTGACTCTGTCGCAACTCGCTCCACAACTTACTGCAACGGGGAAGATTGATGCTCGTATCAAACGGCTGTTCCCCTTCGAGTTGACGGACGATCAGAAGCAGGCGATCGAGGAAATCGGCAACGACCTGGGGCGTAATTTCCCGATGAACCGCTTGTTGCAAGGAGATGTCGGTACCGGGAAGACCGTGGTTGCTGAGTATGCGATGTTGTTGACGGTTGCCCATGGTTATCAAGCGGTATTGATGGCGCCAACGGAGATCCTCGCGCAGCAACATGCGGAGACGTTGCAGCGGGACCTTGCGGAGAGTCGAGTTCGAATTGCAATGCTAACCGGATCGCAAACTGCAAAACAACGTCGCGATGTGTTGACGGACGCGGCGAGTGGCGATGTCGACCTTATTATCGGTACTCACGCGCTTTCCAACGCGTTGACGAAAGAAGCCGATTTGGGGGGACTGACGTTGCCGAAGCTGGGTTTGGTGATCATCGATGAGCAACATAAATTTGGGGTACAACAACGAGCGTTATTGAAACAAGCCGGAGTCGATCCGCATTACTTGGTGATGACCGCGACCCCCATACCTCGGACGGTTTCAATGACGATGTTTGGTGATCTAGATGTGTCGACGCTGAAGCAGGGCCCGCCAGGACGACAGCCAGTAAATTCTTATCTTGTCACAGATGACAAACGCGAGAATTGGTGGCAGTTCTTCTGCAAGAAAATTCGAGAGGGACGACAAGGCTTTGTCGTCGCGCCTTTGGTGCAGGAAACTGGCGAGGAAGGAGTTGTTAGTACAGACGAATTGTTTGAGACGCTGTCTAACGGTCCGCTCGAGGAATTTAAAGTCGAATTGTTGCACGGTCGGCTTTCCGCTGTCGAAAAGAACGAGATTATGAAGCAATTTCGCAGGGGTAAAATTCAAGTTCTCGTCGCGACGTCCGTCGTTGAAGTCGGTGTCGACGTTCCCAATGCGACTGTAATGGCGATCGAGAGCGCCGAGCGTTTTGGGTTAGCTCAGCTCCACCAATTGAGAGGGCGAATTTGCCGCGGTCAGCACCCTGGATTCTTGGGGCTATTCTCCGGTGAAGCCGGCGAGTCGACTGTGGAGCGACTAGCGGCCTTTACCGCCACCTCGGACGGTTTTGAGTTGGCGGAAATCGATTTCAAAATTCGTGGGCCCGGCGACTTGCTCGGAACTCGACAACACGGTTTGCCCCCCATGCGAATTGCTGATCTAACTCGCGATACAGAGATTCTCGAAACCGCGCGACACGATGCTCAACAGATTATTGCCAGCGATCCGGAATTGGACGCCGAAGAATTCGAGCGATTGAAGCGAATGGTTATGGTCCGCTACGGGCATGCACTGGAACTCGGCGACGTGGGATAACCCGGCCTTTAGGCTTGACGCCCAACGGCGTTCCCCGCTTCGCGGGAAGAAATCAAAAACATTGTCTAAAGTAAATGTTCTGTTTTGAGTCGTCGACGCATTGTGGCATTTCGCTCCGCGAAATTGCGTTTCGTTTTTCGTGTGTTACCTCCCCACTCCGTTCGTTTTAGGCGGGTGATTTAGCGGCTGCCTAAAACGAACGGAGAAGGGGAGGTCGACGTGCCAGCGGCGGGTGGGGCATAAGAAATGAAAAGTTGTTCGGCCAGTTCCATCCGCGTACCATTGCCGGACGACGCCATTAACTGCTGTGGCTTAGATCGTAGGGAGTACGTTTTTCACATCGTTCCATAATGTTGGTGAAACGTCGTGCGGTCGCTGGGCAATGAGTTCATTTAGCACGTCGTCGGGATCTCGATTTTTGTGGATTGATAGTGCCGCTGCTGCGATTGCCGGCGTCCGGCTCAAGCCGGCACTGCAAGCGATCAGAGTGGGAACGTCGTTTTTCAACAACGACACTGCTTGGGAGATCGCGATCCGTAGGAGCAGGACGTCATTTCCACTGGCATCCACCAGGGGGACTCGACTGACAATCAGGTCCCGATACCCGACTATCGGCGGTTCGTCGTGCGCCAAGTCGAGGATTGCTCTGATTCCGCGCTGGTGTACCGCTGAAGGATTGCGGGCATCGTGAGCGTTGCCAAGCCAGAGTCGATCCGGAAGAATCTCGATCATTTACTAATCCCGATCTTATCAAACGATCGAACTGGTTGCTTCGTGATCGGTGCCGCTAATTTGAAGAATCCGTTTTGAAGAAGTCGCGGAGCCAAAGTAGCGTTGCAATCGAACCTGGAGCGAACCCGACGAGCAGCGCCCAGAAAATCCAGAAAATCCAGTTTTCCGTCGGCTGAGGCCTCGTGCCCACAGCGGGAAGCAAAAGCGAACCCAAGATCCCCCCTATGCACCAAATAACAAAGACTTCGACCAGCGTTAGTGAGAGGGGCCCCGACGTGATGGTCTCTGGTTCGTGGGTGTCTTTTTCGAGGTCGCTCTGTGGGGCTTGGTACGGATTGTTGTCGTTCATCTTAGCGAATTGGCTCCAGCACGAGTTACAACTATTCGTGTTCGTCGACCACCGCTTGAATAACCTGTCGCAAACCTGACTCATTAATCTGATTCAGTTTCTTAAAACGAATGCAACTCTTACCGCAATTGACACCAGGGAAGGCGTCGGGATGCTTGTCTAGAATTTTGGGGTCGACGTAAAGGCTAACGAATTGCTTTTGAGCCGCTAGGTGCCCAACTCCTGAATAACTTAGCATGCCGTACCAACTCGACCCCAGCGGCACCCTCGGGTGAGACCACTGATAACCAGCGATGATCACCACCCAAGGGATATTTTGCTTCACGAATCCGAGCGTAGCCGTGTAGAATTCCAGAGCCTTTGTTTGGTCGCTCACGAAAACGCTGGTTACGTAGATCCTCATCGAGATTGTTCACGATGACTTGGCTTCTCTAAATTTCCGTTGCTTAACGTACCTTGTAGGCGGTAAGCGTATGTTGATCGCGAACATACAGAACACCACCGGCGACAACTGGATGAGCCCAGCTTGGTCGGCCGTGCCGTTCCATTTTGATGCGTCCGCTTTCGCGGTACTCTTCGTGCGTTGCTGCGACTAGCGCCAGTTCTTGGTTTTCACTTAAGACGTACAGCATGCCATCGGCGGCAACCAGAGATCCTTTACCGACACTACGGTCTTGCCAAGCAATCTTGCCGGTGAGGAAATTCATGCAAATCAAGGAACCGGCGCCATTGGTGTACATGTAATCGCCAATCTTGACGATACCACCATGATGAATGCCCATCTTCTTTTCGAAGTAGACTTCACTAGCGCTTTGAACGCCATTGTCGTCAGATATTTTGGCTAAGCCACCGCCCGTACCATAACCACTGGCGACAAACACATGGTCATTGGCAACGATAGGTGTGCAACAATTCGCAGTTCCATTGTTGGCACCATCGTACTTCCACAACAGTTCCCCTTTTTCGAGGGTCACGCCGAAGACGCTTTCGCGAGCGAATTGGACAACTTGTTGAACGCCGCCGATCGTGGCTACGACTGGCGAGGAATAATGTGCAGCTTCCGTGGCTAGTTCGCTGCGCCAGACGACTTCTCCGGTCATCTTATTTAGCGCGGCCATCGTTCCGGATTTGCCGCCTGGTGTAACGATTAGCAAGTCGCCTTGAATCATCGGCGATTCGGAGTAGCCCCAACCGGGACGTCCGCCGCCCAGGTCCTGGGTCATGTTCGTATGCCAGCGTGTTTCGCCAGTTTTCAAATCCAAACAGGTGAGATCACCGTTACCACCTTCGGCGTAAACTCGATCTCCATCGATGGCCGGAGTGCCTCGAGGTCCATCGCCTTGGCCATTGCGATAACCACCGTGCAAGCCCTGAAGCTCAGCGCGGGTCAATACACCGTCACCTGCGGAGAGGTTCTTTTCATAGTAGCTCGTCACCTCGTCGGCGGTTAGCACGCCGTCGGTCCCCTTCTCGCGATTGAGTAAGTAGCTAACGATTTCTTGCCGCGTGAGGATCTGGTCGCTCTTATTCGTTGTCTTGTCCCGCTCGTCGGCCGAGTTGAAGATTCGATCCAAGTAGTTGGCCCGCGCTTCCTCTCGAGATATCTTGTCGTCCTTATCGGCGTCCGCTCCTGCGATCAACGACTGCGCGCGGCTTTCCGCCAATTCCGGTGCGTTCTTTTCATCGACGGAGTCCATGCGGAGATAGTATTCGCGAAATTGGTTGCCCGCTTCCGAGTAGCTCAGTTTTCCGTCGCCGTTAGCATCGAGTCCTGCGAGTACTTTTTTCGCTCGAGCTGCAATTCCCGCGGCACTCCCACCGCGATCGTATTTGTTGAAATTCCAGCCCAGACGTGACAACGCTTCGACTTCGTCAACTACGCCGTCTTCGTTGCGATCGAGGTTCTTGAATTCGGTGTCAATCTTTTCGGCGAGCGCGGCGGCGACGGGTTTCGGCTGCACGGCCCAAAGTCGCGAGCCGTCTTCAACTTTTAATGCGATAATGTGTTCGACTCCGTCCAAGTCGCCCATCGTTACGATGATTCCATCTTTGATGGCGATCGCGCTATAACCGACGCCAACATTATCAACTTTCCAGGCAACTTGCGGCCCGCCTTCGGGCCATTCTTTGAGCAGACCTTTGTCGTTGGAGATTCCATCGCGATTAGGCCCGCGCCATTGCGGATAGTCGTTGGGGCCCGACGGAAGCTGGGCGAGAACTGTGGAACACGACAGCAGCAACGAGGCTAAAAAAGCGACGCGATTCATCGATCTACTCCTGGCAAGGATACTGAGATTTGCAACAAGGGGATTTGCAACAAGGGGATTTGCAACAAGGGGATATGCAACAAAATGACATGCAACAAAATGACATGCATCAAAATGACAGGCATCAAAGGGAATTGATGCTTGACATATTCTCAGCGATGTGGAGCCCAGATGCAAGCGCCAGCAACGACC
>JBLHLE010000566.1:0-5559 GCA_047620805.1 Pirellulaceae bacterium | reverse complement strand
TCGCGAGCTTGCTTGTGTAGCAATTCGGCGAACGCTTCGGCCAATCGGTCGGCCAGCGCTTTGACCATGATTGAGTTGTAATCGTCATGGTCCTTGTCGAATTCTGCGCACAGTTCTTGGACTCCGCTACCAGCAGTTACCGCGAATGCGCCGAGGTAGTCTTCGCGACCGCTCTCTCGAGGCGCGATGTAATCGGCCAGACAGCGATAGTCGGTTTGGCCTTTGCGTTCCCATTGTTGGCGGAGGAAGTGGAAGCGAGTTAGCTCGGTTGATCGACTTTCATCGGTGTACAGTAGAACATCTTCGTCGCTGGAAGCCGCTGGCCAGAAGCCGTAAACGGCGCGGGCGGTGAGTAGCTTTTTGTCGACAATTTTCTGCAGGAGCGTTTGCGCGTTCTCAAATAGATCTCGAGCAGCTTCGCCGACGATATCATCGTTTAAAATAGCGGGGTACTTACCTTTTAGCTCCCAAGTCCAGAAGAAGGGTGACCAATCGATAAACGGCACGATCTGCTCAAGCGGAAATTCGTCGAGCACTTTGGTGCCGGTGAACGAGGGCGTGTCGATGCGAACCGCTGCCCAGTCCGTAGCGAATTTCTTTTCGCAGGCGTCGGCGAACGGCGCGAGTTTCACTTTTCGGTTTTGGTAGGACGCGACGAGTTGCTTTTGCTTAGCGCGATTCGCTGCATCAAAGGCTGCGATGGCGTCTTTGTTCAGCAACTGCTCGACCACGCCGACACTACGGGAAGCGTCCAAGACGTGAACGGTTGGCTGCGAGTACTGGGGGGCGATGCGAACCGCTGTGTGCTTGGCGCTAGTTGTAGCTCCGCCAATCAATAGCGGCAGCTTCAGGCCGACACGTTCCATTTCCTTGGCGACGTGCATCATTTCATCCAGGCTGGGCGTGATTAGCCCCGAAAGGCCGACGATATCAACACCTTCTTTTACCGCCGCCTCGAGGATTTTTTCAGCCGAGGTCATAACGCCCAAGTCGATTACTTCGAAGTTGTTGCAGCCCAAAACGACACCGACGATATTCTTGCCGATGTCGTGGACGTCCCCTTTGACCGTGGCCATGAGGATTTTGCCGCGATAGGATTGGGCGTCGAGTCCCGCTTCCTCTTTTTCTTTTTCCATGAAAGGCAAGAGGTGCGCGACTGCCTTTTTCATAACCCGAGCAGATTTGACGACCTGAGGAAGAAACATCTTCCCTTGGCCGAATAGATCGCCGACGACGTTCATGCCGTCCATCAGCGGACCTTCGATGATGCTCAAGCAACGGTCGTATTTTAGGCGAGCTTCCTCCGCGTCTTCTTCCGCGAACTTTGGAATTCCCTTTACCAATGAGTGGCGCAGTCGTTCTTCGACAGTTCCTTCTCGCCAGCTGAGGTCTTCGACACGAGCTTTGCCCGTCTGCCCTTTAAACGTTTCGGCGTATTCGATCAGTCGGTCGGTGGCGTCTTCGCGGCGATTCAACAAGACGTCCTCGACGCATTCGAGCATGTCCTTGGGGACTTCTTCGTAGACTTCCAATTGCCCAGCGTTGACGATTCCCATATCCAAACCTGCTTTGATGGCGTGATACAGGAACGCGGCGTGCATGGCTTCGCGGATGACGTCATTACCTCGGAATGAGAACGAAATATTGCTAACGCCTCCCGATATTTTTACGCCGGGGCAGACCTTTTTGATTTCCCGAATTGCCTCGATGAAGTTGATCGCATAGTTGTCGTGCTCAGACATGCCGGTAGCGACGGTGAGAATGTTCGGATCGAAGATGATGTCCTGCGGGGGGAAGCCAACTTTTTCCGTGAGGATATCGTAAGCGCGTTTGCAGATGCGGACTTTGTCGTCGACCTCTACCGCTTGTCCTTTTTCATCAAACGCCATGACGACGGCTGCGGCTCCGTAACGCCGTACCAATTGGGCTCGCTCGATAAACTCCGCTTCACCTTCTTTGAGGCTGATGGAGTTGACGATCGCCTTGCCTTGAACACATTTCAAGCCCGCTTCGATGACCTCCCATTTGGAGCTATCGATCATGATCGGAACCTTGCTGATGCTAGGCTCGACTGCGATCAAATTTAGGTACAGTGTCATTGCTTCGACGCTATCGAGTAGATCGGCGTCCATGTTGATGTCGATAATGCTCGCGCCGCCGTCTACTTGCTGACGTGCAACTTCGACTGCATCTTCAAACAGTTCATCGCGTATCAGACGCGAGAAGTGTCGAGAGCCCGTCACGTTGGTCCGTTCGCCGACCATGACGAAGTTGCTTTCGGGGCGAATTGTCAACGCTTCCATCCCGCTTAACCGAGTGAGCGGCTTGATTGTGGGACGAGGACGCGGAGCGCGGCCTCTTACCATCTCGGCAAAGGCTTTGATATATTCGGGGGTCGTCCCGCAGCAACCGCCGACGATACTTAGCCAGCCGTTTTTGACGTACTCGCCCAATGTTGCCACCATGTCCTCTGGTGATTGATCGTATCCTCCCATTTCATTGGGCAGGCCAGCGTTGGGGTGGCAACTGATGTGAGCAGTCGCAATCTTGGAGAGCTCTTCCACATAGGGACGCATCTTTTCCGGGCCCAACGCACAGTTGATGCCGACGCTGAGCATGTCGAAATGTGAAACCGAATTCCAGAACGCTTCGATTGTTTGACCCGAAAGCGTCCGCCCAGCGTCATCTGTGATCGTCACCGAAATCATGACCGGTAAGCGGTTGCCAGTGTCCGTGAAATACTTGTCGATGGCGAACAGGCAGGCTTTAAGGTTTAATGTGTCAAATGTCGTTTCCGGAAACAGAATGTCGACTCCACCGTCGACCAACGCTTCGACCTGCGTGTAGTAAGACGCGACTTGTTGGTCAAACGTGACTTCACGATAACCTGGCTCGTCGACCCTCGGCGACATGGAAGCCGTCTTGGGCGTTGGACCAATCGAGCCGGCGACGAATCTTGGCTGCTCTGGTGTCTTTCGGTTGTACTCGTCCGCCGCCTCTCGAGCGCAACGGACTGCCGCCAAGTTCACTTCGCGAGCCAAGTCAACCATATCGAAGTCGGCCATCGAAACCGGTGTTGCACCAAAAGTGTTCGTCTCGATGATGTCCGCGCCAGCTGCGAGGTACTCGCGATGAATTTGCGTAATATCGTCCGGGCGAGTGAGACAAAGAATGTCGCAAAAATTCTTCAGGTCTTTGTTGTGCTTCGCAAAACGTTCGCCGCGAACATCTTCTTCCTCAAGTTTCAGACGCTGGACGCACGTGCCCATGGCACCATCAAGTATCAAGATACGTTGGCTCAGCAATTCTTCCAGCAACTGTAGTTTGTTCGGGGATTGGGCAACGGACATGGAGGCTCCCGGTAGTGTTTTGACGCTCTACGGTCTTAGATCGCCCGATGGGCAGATCGGCGTTTCGGAGGGTGACAGTATCCTCTGGACACTTAAACCCAAGTCGAAGTTCGCACCTCACAGAGCGAGGTGCAGCATAAAGCCCCCCACTTTACCACTTTGAAGCCATTTCTCCCACCGGTGTTTTGGAACAGCTTTTTAGAATTCTCATACAGACATTCTCGTACAGCGAAGCAGAGAAAGAGAGAAAGAGAGAAAGAGAAATCAATGCGTAATCCAGGGGCTCCATTCAAAGTCAGCATTCTCTGCGACTCTGCGTGAGACCATTGAGAAATAGGAAATTCGTGAAGCGGCAGAATTGTCAACCTAGACTGCCTAGTCTATGTAATGAGTAAAGTTTTTCTGAGGCTCAAGATCGCTGCAATCGGAACCGATAAACACCATACGCCAACAATCACAGGTTGCGCGGACGCTAGGTAACGGTAGCTAGCGGCTGTCATTCGACGGCGAACCAACAAATCGGTCACAGAACGGAATCGGACCATGAACAACGGGTACGACCCATCTCCAGTAGGTGCTGTGGGACTGGAACCAAGCAAGGGACAGTCATCGGCCAGCGACTTTGACGCGGCCCTACGAGACGTCCCTATCCTTATTCAACTCCCCGATTTGGGCGGTTCGTTTGAAACCCCCGAACCGTCGTTTAGCGTCGCTTCCGAGCTGGACGATGAGTACGGCGAGACGAGTGCTTGCGAGTCAGAAACTGCGGATCCCCTCTCCCCAGGTGAGGGGGATTGGAAGGAAGCGGACGAACCGAAAAGTAATTGGTTGAGCCGTTCACTAACTATCGCATTTATGCTCGGGCTGCTCGGAACTGCCTATTGGCTGTACCAAGGGTCCGATAATTCGCCCTCCGCACCGGGTTTGGGCGATTGGAAAAAAGTTCCGCCCGTCGCTGAAGTGGGTCCCAAAAGCGATCCGAGTTTGGCAAATGGCGTTGACCCAACTCCAGGAAATTCGATACATACCGCCCATGACATTGGCCAGTCGCTTGAGCAGTACTCGAATGACGGGTCGATGAACAACAGCACTGCCCAGCTTCCTTTGCCCGATTTTACACCCAGTTTGCCATCAATAGCCGAGACGAATGCCACCGATGGGGTCGGGCCGCGGATCAGTGAATCGGGATATCCCATCACCGACCCGTCGAGTTACCGTTACGAAGAGGAAATGCCATTTATGCGATTCGGGCTTCGCGTTGAACCCATTGTCCCATATCAAAACCGAACCACTCAACAGTAAGTCTGAACAAGATGCCCGCAGCAGAATGACTAGCGTGCTGAATGACTCGGATGCAGATTCACTCGACTCACCCCCCAATAGCTGAGCGAACAAATGAGCGGACACGACCAAACTTTCTTTGACGCTTATGGCGAACAACCCGCGGCCCGCGATCAACAGCAAGCGTCTCCGCGTCGCGTAGCGCCTGTGCGGCGGAAACCCAAATCGTCACCGAGCGTCCAAAATTATAGCGATTCAATGGATCTCTACTCGGACGGTCAGCATTCTCGTGTCGATCCGCCAATAAACGATCCGTATCAAGGCCGCATTCCAAGCCCACATCTGCATTTTGCAAGTGGCGCGAATACCCCACAGCCAGCGGAGCCGCCGGCTACCAATTTCGAGCCCGTTGCTTCGTCCGCAATTCGAATCGAAGAAGACGGACCATATTCGCCACCAGCCGCGTTCGACGCGGTCGTTCAAAATCCTCCCGAACCCGCTGTCGCAACCGAACCGCAGATTCAAGCAGAACCATATTATCCACCTCTCGCGCCAGCCCAAGCGAACGAACTAGCGGTCTCTCAGCAACCGCTAGCGGCCACTCAACACCCCGTTGTTCAAGATCGCGTTACGGAGCAACCTGTCATTCAGCAACCTGCTATCGAACAACCTGCCATCGAACAACCCATCGTGGAAACGCTGGCCTCGGCAAAGAGTGTTGTCGAAGAGAGTGTTGTCGACGAGAGTGTTGTCGACCAGAGTGTTGTCGACCAGAGTGTTGTCGACCAGAGTGTTGTCGACCAGAGTGTTGTCGAAGAGAGTGTTGTCGACGAGAGTGTTGTCGAAGAGAGTGTTGTCGAAGAGAGTGTTGTCGACGAGAGTGTTGTCGAAGAGAGTGTCTCACAACCCGTCGCCGACGCCACCACTC
>JBLHLE010000565.1:0-5567 GCA_047620805.1 Pirellulaceae bacterium | reverse complement strand
CGCGGCGTCACAAGCTGCCTAAAGTCGCGAATACGCAATGGCAGAGCAATGCCATTGACAACTTCGTACTCGCTCAGCTCGAAGCCAAGGGAATGACGCCTTCGCCGGAAGCGCGTCGCGAGACACTCGTACGGCGAGCTTCATTGGACCTTCGCGGCTTCCCGCCGACGCTGGAAGAGATCGACGGCTACCTGAACGACGAATCTCAAGACGCTTACGAACACATGGTTGATCGGATGATCGCCAGCCCCCACTTTGGTGAGAAGCTGACACGCATCTGGATGGACCTTGCTCGCTATGGCGACACCAACGGATACCACTACGATTCCACGCGGCAAGTTTGGATGTGGCGCGACTGGGTCATCAAGGCCTATAACGAGAACATGCCTTTCGATCAGTTTACGGTCGAACAGTTGGGTGGCGACTTGATTCCTAACGCTACCACCGAGCAGAAGATTGCTTCCGGCTTCAACCGCAACACTCGCTATAACGAGGAGGGCGGCGCCGATCCGGAAGAGTGGCGAGTTGAATATGCCAAAGACCGCGTTCGCACACTCGGGCAAGTTTGGCTCGGCATGACGGTCGGCTGTGCAGAATGCCATAGCCATAAATACGATCCGATTTCGCAAAAAGAGTTCTACCAGCTCTACGCTTTCTTTAACTCGCTGGACGAACCCGGTTCGCAGGGGCACCGTCAAAAGTATCCTCCCCTGTTGGAAGTGCCTACGGAAGAGCAAACCACCAGAATCGCCGAGTTGCAAAAGGAGCTCGAAACCTCACGCCAGCAGATCAACGACGAGCTGACGAAGGTGAAGTACGAAGAGCCAACAGACCTGGGCGATCCGGACACGGTGACAGTCGATGAATTATGGATCGACGACGCGCCGCCCAAGGGAGCAGTACTTGCGGGTCAACACTCTCCAGCTTGGAATTGGATCAACAAGTCTGAATTCGCCCCTCACAGTGGCGAGCGTTCGACGAAGCGATCGGGCGCGGGGCTCAGTCAACACTTCTTCACGGCCGCTCAAGAACAATTGGAAATCAAAGATGGCGACATCCTCTTCGCTTGGGTTTATATCGACATAATAGATTCGCCCAAGACGATCCAATTGCAATTCAACGACGGCAGCTGGGAGCACCGAGCGTTTTGGGGCGAACGAAAAGGATACGGCCTTGATGAGGCCGCCAGCAACCATCGCGTTGGCGATCTCCCCAATCCCGGTAAATGGAGTCGACTCGAAGTCCCAGCCAAAGACGTTGGCCTCAAGGTTGGCGGAAAACTAAACGGTTGGGCATTCAGTCAGTTTGATGGCATGGTCTATTACGACGCTGCAGGCGTAACTCGAACGGAGCCCGACGACCGTCCGACCCGCTCGTTGGCCTTCTGGACGACGACTGCACAACAGAACAAAGAGGTTCCGAAGAACATTAAAGACGCAATCAAGATTGCCGAGGACAAGCGAACACCGCCACAAGTTAAGGCAATTCGCGATTACTATTTTGAAAATGTTTTCGCCGGTACTAAAAAAACATTTGGCAGCTTGCGACAACAAATCAAAGTTGCCGAAGACGAGATTAAGAAGATCAATGAGTCGGTTCCGTTCCAACTCGTGAGTGTCGAATTGGCTGCGCCACGCCCAACGTATATGCTAGTCCGCGGCGAGTTCGACAAACTGGGCGAAGCAGTTGAGCGCGAAGTTCCGCAAGTCTTTCCTGCTCTGAAAGAAGACGCGCCACGAAATCGACTTGGGCTGGCCAAATGGCTCGTCACTGGTGAACATCCGATGACCGCCCGAGTCACCGTCAATCGCTATTGGGCTCAATTATTTGGCAACGGAATTGTCGAGTCGATCGGCGACTTTGGCCACCTTGGAAACTTCCCGACTCATCCCGATTTGCTCGACTGGCTAGCCATGGAATTTGTCGAATCCGGTTGGGACACGAAGCACGTCATGAAGCTGATAGTGATGTCGAATACCTATCGCCAATCCGCCGTGAACGATCAACGCTACGAACAGCTCGACCCTCAGAATCACATGTTGTCCCGAGCAACTCGATTTCGGTTACCGGCGGAAGAAATTCGAGATTCGGCGCTACAAACCGCGGGTCTACTGAATATGAAGGTCGGTGGCCCCCCGTCGTTCCCCTATCAACCTCGCGATTATTATCGAGGTAAACTCGGCGGCTGGTCCTGGGACGCCAGTCCCAATGAAGATCAGTATCGCCGCGGCATGTATACGTTTTGGCGACGGACGACACCCTATCCAACATTCGTAATTTTCGACGCTCCCGATCGCAGCCAATGTGTTGTTTCGAGAGCGCGGACCAATACCCCGCTCCAAGCGCTCGTCACGTTGAACGATCCACAATTTGTCGAGGCTGCTCGAGTGTTCGCGCAAAGGGTGCTCTCCGACGTGCCAGGCGATGAGGATGCGAAAATCGTCGCCGCATTCCGACGCGCAGTGGCCCGTATTCCCTCGGATCCGGAAATTGAAGTCCTGAAGAAATTGCTCCACAGTGAACGAAAACACTATCAAGCCAAGCTCGAAGACGCTCGACAATTGTCGCGAGCGGGCTCGTACCCAATCGACGAAAAACTGGACGCTGTCGAGCACGCTGCCTGGACGGCGGTCTGTAACGCGATCTTGAATCTCGACGAAATGATTAATCGCGAATAATGATTAATCGCGAATAACGATAACGAAAAGACAATCCGAACGAACCTTAGAAAACGAACTCGGCACTCCGACTGTGTGACGGCATCGTCGAAAGGAACTATAAGATGAACGATCAACAAAATACTTTCCGCAATCAGCGCCGCGAGTTCTTGGGACGAACGGCGAACGGATTTGGCATGATCGCCGCCTCGACGCTGCTCGACCCCAGTTTATCCAGCGCTGCCGAACAGCCAAAAGCGGCGGACCTCGGCGGGTTACTTGGTTCAGGTCACTTTCCAGGAAAAGCCAAACGGGTCATTTATCTATTTCAGTCCGGCGGTCCCTCGCATCTCGACTTGTTTGACCCCAAGCCGCGACTCGTCGAAGAAAACGGTAAGGAATTACCGGCGTCAATCAAGGGCGAACAGCGTGTCACTTTGATGACTCGAGGGCAAGCGAAGTTCCCTTGCTTTGGAAGTCCGTTCAAGTTCAAGCGACACGGCGAATCAGGGCAATGGTTCAGCGAAATACTGCCGCACATGGCGGAGACCGCCGACGAATGGGCCTTCATTAAGTCTATTCAAAGCGAGCCGATAAACCACGATCCCGCGATGACGTTTCTGCAGACGGGTCGACAGATCCCCGGTCGACCAGCGATTGGATCGTGGCTGCATTATGGTTTGGGAAGCGAGTGCGCAGATCTGCCGGCATATATCGTGATGACCAGCGGTGTGACGCAACAGCCGCTCCTCTCTCGCTATTGGCACAACGGCTTCCTGCCCGCGAAGTATCAAGGCGTACAGTTTCAATCCACGGGCGATCCCGTTCTGTTTTTGTCGAACCCGACTGGGATCGACCATCAGGGACGCGGTCGAATTCTCGACGCCGTCTCAGAATTGAATCGCCTCAAGCACGCTCAAGTAAAAGATCCGGAAATCGAGGCCAGGATCGACGCCTTTCAGATGGCCTATCGCATGCAAACTTCCGTCCCCAACTTGATCAACTTCGCCGAGGAACCAAAGCACGTTCTCGACATGTATGGTCCCGACGTAATGAAGCAGGGGACGTTCGCTTACCAATGCCTGCTGGCGCGTCGATTGTCGGAACGCGGTGTTCGCTTTGTTCAACTATTCCACGCTGGCTGGGATCAACACGGCGGTTTGGAGGGCGGTATCAAGAGACAAACGAAATCCGCCGACCAGCCGACAGCCGCTTTGATCAAGGACCTCAAGCAACGCGGTCTGCTGGATGAAACATTGATCGTTTGGGGCGGCGAATTCGGTCGCACCGCGTACACGCAAGGCTCGAATGGCCGCGACCATCATCCGCGCTGCTTTACGCTCGCACTGGCCGGCGCTGGAATTAAGGGTGGAGTGAGCTACGGGGCGACGGACGAGTACGGCTACAACATCGCGGAGAATGTCGTCCCGGTTCGCGACTTCCACGCCACCATGCTCCACTGCTTAGGAATCGACCACGAGCGATTCTCGTTCAAATACAAAGGTTTGGACGCGAAACTTACGGGAGTGCGCCCCGCAAAACCAGTGGAAGCTGTGCTCGCATAGTCGTGTACAGGAAACGCGCAGGTATGCCGGAAACTTCACCATCAATTCGAGTTATCGAAGACGTCGTCTGCACAGTCTGCGGCTGTGTGTGCGACGACCTAAAAGTGGAAATATCTGGTGATCGCGTTACGGGAATCTCCCCAGGCTGCAGCTTGGCGGAACCGTGGTTCGCCGCACAAACAAAGCAAAAGCAGAGCTACCGCGTCGCGGGCGAATCGACAAGTCGCGAACGCGCGATCGCCACCGCCGTTGAAATACTGCGAACGGCCAAAGCGCCGCTCGTGTACGGGTTGTCGCGGAGCAGCACTCCCGGACAACGAGCCGCAGTGCGTCTGGCAGACCAGCTGCAAGCGAATATCGACACAACGGCTTCGACCTGTCACGCTCCCTCGATTATGGCCTTGCAACAAGTTGGCGAAAGCACCTCGTCGCTCGGCGAAGTGCGAAATCGCTCGGACCTAATCGTCTACTGGGGTAGCAATCCAACCAAAAGCCACCCGCGTCACATGGAACGCTTCGTCGATGCCGTAGGACAGTTCGTTCCAGGCGGGCGAGGCGGGCGTCACGTGGTGGTCATCGACACCGTTGAGACGGAAACAGCGAAACTAGCTGATACTTTCATTCAGATAGCGCCCGGTGGCGACTTCGATTTCATCTGGGCTTTGCGCGGTCTACTCGCCGGCGTTGAAATACCGCAGGCGGACGTCGCCGGTATACCGTCCGGACAGCTCCACGATTTTGTCGAACTGCTGAAGAACTGCCACTACGGCACGTTCTTCTTTGGATTGGGGCTAACACAAAAAGGCGTGCCCCACGCGAATGTCGAGTCGCTGCTGCGATTGTCTACCGACCTGAACCAGTTCACTCGATTCACCGCTCGGCGAATGCGCATTCCCGGCGACGTCGCCGGCGCCGACTGCGTTCTGTGCTGGCAAACCGGGTTCCCCTTCAGCGTCAATCTGGCGCGGGGCTTTCCGCGTTACAATCCCGGCGAATACACTGCCGGAAAACTACTCGAACGCGGTGAAGTCGACGCGGTCTTGCTCGTTGGTAGCGAAGGTGTCGACAAGCTTACGCCCGCCGCGCAACAAACATTGCAGCGTCTTCCCGTAATTGTCTTAGACTACCCCAACGTCAAATGCCCCGTGCCGGCAGCCGTTCATTTCACTACGGCGATCTACGGCGTGCACCAAAGAGGAACCGTCTATCGCATGGATGAAGTTCCCATCGAACTCCGCACTCTGTTCGACTCCGACCTACCCGCCGACGAAGAAATACTCCACGCAATCCTAGGAGAACTGCAACTGCCATTTGAAAACGCGGTTCTGTGCGACGACAACTGAGC
>JBLHLE010000564.1:0-5568 GCA_047620805.1 Pirellulaceae bacterium | reverse complement strand
GACCTCCTGCTGCAACGAAATCGACGGGCACATCGCGAACGTTAATGGGGATCACACCCAATCCCTGAATAGCGTCCAAGACCACTGCAATTCCGCGCTGATGAGCTCGGCTGACAAGCTCCTCCAAGTCGATACGCCAACCGCTGGCATAGCCAACCCAGCTAAGCGAGATGACTCGAGTCGATTTATCGCAAGCGGCAAACACGTCGTCTAAATCAAGGAAGAACTCCGTTGGAACGCTGTGAACTTCGACGCCGCGAGACCGCAAATTCCACCACGGATACTGATTCGAGGGAAACTCATTCGAGACAATTACGACGGAATCGCCTTCGTTCCAGGGGAATCCTTCGGCGACAAGGCCGATGCCGACAGACGTATTCGGAACAAGTGCAATCTCCGTATCGGAAGCACCAATCAGCTCTGCCAACAACTTTCGTGTTCGCTCGACTCGACGTACCCATTGCCCCCAAATCGTGCCAGCTCGCTCGCCGGCTTCGGTAAGCCACTGCTGGATGGCGACGCGAACAGGATCCGAAAGTGGCGAGATCGCGGCATGGTCGAGATAGACAAAATTCTCGCAAATCGCCATCTGTTGTCGAAATTGTTCCCAAACCGATGACATTGGTTCCTCGGAGGTGAAAGGACGAAAACTACAACGAGCCAACACACGATTGTCTCATATATTGGCTAAATGTCGCCAAACTGCTGACATCAAATTCGCGATCGTAGCGAGATTTGCTCCAGATTGCAGCGTAAATCGTCTTTATTGGGTACCACGGTGGAATTTGGTCCCGGGAAAGAAGCCGTTGCCAAATGGTGATAAGTTGTCCTGAAAACCACGCCGAATGCCAACAATGGGTGAAATCGGACGAGAATCTGTTGAGAATCGGTGAATTATGCTAATCACACCCTCGCCATGGGTGACAGCCAAATCGAATGGATTATACTAACTGGGACATGGAAAACTGCACAGATTAGGCAGGCCAGCCGTGCATCTCTGAGGAACCCTGAATGCCCAAAGCGTTATGCATGACGGGGATGGTAATATCCGTCCTCGTTTTTGTTTTATTTACAGTCGATTTAGTCGCTCCCGCGTGGATCGCGCCGTTCAAGAATGCCAATATGATCTTGGACATCGTGTTTATGCTCTGCGCTGGTGCTATGGGCTATTTGAGTTGGGCCACCATGCGAGAGCAAACGTAGGGACGAAAAAAGACCTACGACGCTCCCAGCACTCTAACAACTCTGACATTCGGCCAGCCATCGTCTTGCGCAATTCGCACGTAGGTTCCTTTGTTTCCAGCGTCCATGCTTCAGATGCAGGCTAAGCGGCCCGCAAAACTGAATGCATTGGTGGGTTGGCGCGACGCCGTTGGAATCTTTCCGCCAATGCTCCAACCGTATCAAACTTCAGCATTCCATCGTCCCGCAGGCGACGCGAATAACTGAAGAGTCTCTCCAGAGGTTTTAGGCAGGATTCATCGAGTTTGTTGAGATCGAGTGCGATGTGAACTATGGCACCATTCGCAGCGGCGCGACCGACGGTCCACCTCGCTGAGAAAACGGCCGCTGGTAGCCACAAGTGACTTGCGGGCAGCGACAACGTGGGCGGCGCTTCCCAGACGCCAAATCGCAATGCGTGCGGGCGAACAAACCCCGCCGAGCCCGTTTCGAGGGGCGAGCGCACCACAGTTATTCGGTGCTTTACCAACAGGTCCAAATGTTGATCCAACTTTGTATTTTTGAGGCCCAAGGTGGAAACTTCCACGCCAGCCCTTTCAGCACGATCGAGCCGACAATGTAATTCTCGAGCAAAAGTGGTCCGTCCGGCAGACCGCCCAATCCAACTTTCGTTGCCCAGCAATCCGGCTTCGTGCTGAACGCGACTTGCTGTTAGGACATGAGACAGCTTAGCCGGCTCCGAAGACAGCCATGTTGCCGGCAATTCAAAATGATCCAGCACTTTGTTCAATTGCGAAGCGACAGCCACTGCCGACCGCGAAGGGCCCGATTCCCCACCTCCGTCGAGATCGATCGAAAGTACCAGCGTTCCACCAGAAAGCTTGAGCGTGGACATGATATTTAGGCCCTCCAATGACCAAAGGGGTAATCCCGTCCCATTTCCTCTTGGTGGGACGTCTACCACACAGGTTCTACATCGGCGGTTCTGGCGGGCAACTGCATCGGAGGGGTGCCGGTTCTCACAGAGAAATCGTTGTTACGGGCAGTTTTTGCGAAGGTTTTCCGTTGGTAGGGGTTGAGCACTGCCGTGCTTGCCGGAGACGGAGCCCCCTCCAATCAGTCAAACCCTGCGGAATAAGTAAGCCGTGAGGACTCGATTCTCTTGGTAAGGCCATCGTCCCCGATTTTTGCCGCGATTTGGTACTTTGTACTTGAGATCGATTTCGCATCGTAGTGCCAAATCGGCTATACTCGGGGCCTCGCAATTCGAGGGAGAACGCCATGTCGACTACAGACTCTCAATCACCACGTCGAAAGAAAAAGCAACCTGCGCCATCTCCTGTTGCGAACGAACATGCGCACGAGGACGAAGGCGTCGCGGACGAAGGCGCCGCGGACGAAGGCGCCGAAGCGAAAGAGTACGTTCGTACACCGATCTATTCACGCTATAGACGCATTGTCGACTTCTTTGGCGCTTGGTCCGTCTCGATCATAGTGCACGTCATCCTGCTCGTGATCCTTGGGATCTGGGCCCTGCCCGAGATAATCAAGGAGCACGTGCGAACTCTAGTTGTAGTCCGCATGGAAGAAGATCTGGACGACGAAGAAGAATTCGTCGAGGTCGAACTCGAAAAGACTGTCGAGGCAGTTGAGCAAGTAAGCCTGGCAGTGATGTCTAGCAATCCTGTCGTTGTGGGCGCCGAGGGCTCCGCATCCGACGCCGCAGCCGAGCCGACAGTCGATCAAGAAGTGACCGATCGAGTGGAAGCAAACGACGTTCAAATCAAAATCGCCGACCTTACCGTTTCGATTCCCAAATCGGAGAAGTTGTTGGAAGACGTCCCCGAAGGCACTGTTGGTGACTCGCGAGCGATCGTCGACGACTACGACCAAGCGATGGACCGCATTACGCAAGAGCTATTGCTGATGCTGGACCGCGGCCCCGTACTGTTGATCTGGTGCTTCGATGAATCCGAAAGCATGAAAGACGATCAAGAAGAGATCCGCCAACGAATTCGGAAAGTTTACGCCGAACTCGGCTTAACTAGCCAAGCGGCCGGCGACCGACTCTTGTCCGCCGTTACTAGCTACGGGGCAGGCTTCAAGGTCCATTTGCGCAAGCCGACCAACAATCGCCCTTTAATCGAAAACGCTATCGCACAGATTCCGGTCGATGCAACTGGCGAAGAGCGAATGTGCAGCGCGGTTGGTCGAGCAATTGGTGGCTACCGCGATTTCGCTAAAACCGGAAAACGGCAGTTGGCGTTGGTATTGGTCACCGATGAGAGTGGCCATCCCGAAGGAAACACGCGGATACTCGAGGCAGCAATTGCCGAAGCGAAAGCCAGCCGTTGCCGCTGTTACGTCTTGGGCCGGGAAGCCGTCTTCGGATATCCCTATGCCCACATCCGCTGGGTTCACCCGCAAACGCATCATCACCACTGGCTGCTCGTCGATCGCGGACCAGAAACGGCTTTTGTTGAACAACTACAAATCGACGGTTTTCGACGTAGGCACGACGCCTTCCCCAGCGGCTTTGGCTCGTTCGAACAGGCGCGACTGGCGCGCGAGACTGGCGGAATATTCTTCATGCTTCCGAGCCTCGAATCAGCGCTGGTACGGGGTGAAAAACGACGTTACGAGCTGGAGCAGATGAGGAAGTATCGGCCAGACCTATCCGCTCGAATTGAAGCTTTCGCTGCGCGAGAAAAATATCCACTCCGCAATCTGATTTGGACCGTGATCAGCGATCTAAACCCATACAATCCCAATGCCGCAAGGATGATCGAAATGCGGATGTACTTTTCGATCGTGCCGCAGACATTTCTCCAACAGGCCAGGCAGGAGCAACAAAAAGCACAGCTATTACTTCGATACTATGGGGAAGCCCAAAAGGCACTCGAAGACGGAGTTCATCTGCGCGAAGAAGAACCCGAACCGCGGTGGAGAGCCAATTACGATCTGATCCACGCGCAACTGATCGCCTATCAAGCTCGACTCTGGGAATACGGCGTGGCTCTGGAAGAGTTCATCCAGAATCCCCCGATCGTTCCGCTCACCAAGCAGCCCGATCTGAGGTTGGTCCATTGGGACATCATCACGCAAAAAACCGTCCGCACGGAAGAAAGCAAACCGTATATCGAACGCAGCAGCCAACTGTTCGAGGAAATCAAGATCCGCTACCACGGAACGCCCTGGGCTGGTCGCGCCGACCAAGAACTGAAACGCGGATTTGGAGTCGGCCTGCGGGCAGACTACCACCGACCGTATCGAGTCGTACCGAGTGGCGTCGTCACGATACCAGTGCCCAAGCTGTAGAAGCTAGTGCTCGTGCCACGGACGTCTCAGCCGTGATCTTATCACAAGCGACAAGAACAACGCCCTAACAACCCTGCATCGAACACGAGTTATCTAGCGTTGGTAGATCGGTAAGAACGCTTTGTCCATTTGCAACATAATTAGATTGCAGGCAGAAACGTAAATCGGTCCGATGTTCCCAGTCCAACTTCCCGTCTCCGTATTCTGCTCTTTGACAATGCGATCGTAAAGTTTCTGGCGAAACGGTGCCCACTCTTTCTCGCCGCCACGATAGACCACCTGCGAGTAGTAAAGATAGGTATAGTGCCAATGCCCAAAGCTACGGGCTCCAGTACCGATTCCGTGCAGATTCTTCTTACAATACTCGTACATCTGCGGAACGTGTTCGCTTTCGTAGTCGCCGGCATTATTGAGCGTCGCCAAGGCGGCAGCGGTAATTGCGGGTCGAGAGGTTCCCGTGTTGCGGGAGCTGTAGGAGATTCCACCGTCCTTGTTTTTACACTTGTAAACGTATTGTCTGGCCTTCTCAATGACTTCTTCCGGAACAGCAATTCCAGCGTTACGACATCCACGTAGACCTTGAACTTGTGTAATTGTTGTCGAACCTTCGTCGAAGTTACTTCCGTCTTTAGCGCTGACATAACCCCAACCGCCAGACTTCGTTTGCGCCTTTCCGCTGAACTCGACAGCCTTGGTCAGAACTTCAATCAGCTCCTTGCGACGGATATCGTCTTCCTCTTCACCAAGGATTTGTGAAAGGAAGAGCATCGAAAATCCATGGCCGTACGTGTAGCGATTGTCGCTGCGAGGATCGCCGATCAGGCCATTTGGACGAGCTTTGGTGGAAATCAGATAATCCACCGCCCGTCGAATGTTTTTGGAATATGGCCCTTGAGTGGTCGTCGAGCCAGAGCAAATCAATGCAACACCAGCTAGTGCCGTCATAGCCGTAGGGTAGTTACCTGCAGTCCAGTGGCCGACATTGGATTGAGCTTTCGCGATCCATTTGCATCCCATCTCCATCGATTTTTCCCACGCAGGATTCCGTTCGGCGGCGAGGGAAGGTTG
>JBLHLE010000563.1:0-5576 GCA_047620805.1 Pirellulaceae bacterium | reverse complement strand
TCGAAATTTGTTTCTGAAGAACTGCCGCAAGTCGCGTCCAACTCCGGTCGCGGTGCTGGAACTAAACGTCGACGAGATCCCCGAAAAACAAGAACGCGATGAAGTGGATGGCGAGAGCCTTCAATTGGCACTGAACCAACTTTCTGAGGAATATCGAACAATCTTGGCATTGTTCTATTTCGAGGAAGCAAGCTACAAAGAGATCGCCGAGTCGCTCGACATACCAATTGGCACTGTCATGAGCCGTTTATCGCGAGCGAAGGGGCAGCTACGAGGATTACTATTGGACAGGGAAGCGTTGGACAGGGAATCAGAGAATGGTGATCGCACCACAGCTACTAGCCCATCCAGAATAAACCAGAACAACACAGACAGAACAACTGTCAAAGGCATGACAACGTCGAGCGAAACGTCTTCGAGCGAAACGTCTTCGAGTATGGCGGAATCGGCTGAGCTATCAATCGAGCCCCCAAAATTACCGCCCAACACCGTAACCAGCAAAGGTCGCTGATCGATGTCTCACAGTGAGTTTCCACAAAATCCAGATCCTGCCAGGTTGCGTGCGGAGTCGATAGATGCCTGCCGCCCCCAGCGACAAGATTGGGAAGACGAGGAAATCGCAGAGAACTTGGTTTGTCCGGAGGAAGACGCAGCGCTTGCTCTTTCGATGGAGTTGGATACCGAGATTCAGTCTGCGTATCACAATGTGTCGATGCCCGCGGACCTCGAGGCTCGATTGTTGGCGCGACTCTCGCCGAAACAACCGCGCAGTCACTGGCGCCGAAACGCGTTGATTGGTGGCCTCGTGACCGTCACCTCTGTAGCTGCCGCGCTGTTACTTGCATTCGCTCAATGGAATGAAACAGGCGAGCCCGACGTTGATTCGTTGGTGGCGAAGGTCATTTCAGTCCGTTCTGGCGCCTGGCAAAATACAACTCCGCCAATACCTTGTACGGCTCATCTGCGCTACAACGTCAATCTACTCGGCTGGATGTCTGTCAAGCTAAATGGCGTCCAAGTCACGGTGTTTAAAGTCTCCATTGCTGGAAAGAAACCCGCCTACGTCGCCAGCTATGCCGGGGAAGCCGGGTCGAGAAGTTTTCCCAATCAACCTCACATCGGTACTCAAGACTATCGCTACGGAGTCAGTCACAACGACGGAATGACACATGTATTGATCGTGCACGGCGGTGAAGATGACTACCGCCAGTTTGCTCGAACCTCAAACGGGACTGCTTAGCAACGCTCGGATCTAGTTAGCAACGCTCGGATCTAGTTAGCAACGCTCGGATCTCACGCCTTCGCGCACGCTCAGCGCTACCCTATCTTCCGGGTACTGTCTCGACATTCTTCGCGCAGAATTTACCTAGTCGGCAAGGTTTATCATTTCATTGGTGCCGGTAAAATCGGACTCATCAGTTTCTCTCTAAATACCGAAACTGATATTAGTACGCCCCACCTTTCATCTGCCCTCCACCCCACCTCAATCGCGACCAGCGTCGTTCTCTCGCTGACAGGAAAGTTCCATGAAACTCATTGCATTTTCTCTTATCGTGGCCTTGCTCGCAGGTAACGTGATAGCTGACGAGTCGACAACGCCGATTGTCCCGGGCCCTCCGACGGCACGTATTCAGGGGATCAACGAAATCTCAGGTGGTCGGAATGGCTGGGATTCCTCGCGTCACTACCAAGACCCGCAGGCTCTCGTGCGCAAGAAGGCAGAAATGCGATCGGCTCAACGACAAATGCGATTGGAGTTAAACAAGCGGTACGGACATTCGCCCCAACGTCCGAATGTTTTCGCTACGCCATTCACTGGTGTATACTTCACGAATCCACGGGTAGTACGCCCAGAATATACGTACCGCGGTTCGGCATATCCATCTAACTATCGCCAAGCCGTGCAACTTCAACTTGTTCGGTAACACAGAATGAAAATACGTGGACGTCGATACGATACGGGAATAGCAGTCGAGGTCCATTGCGTAGGCGGAAAGATCGCAGCGGTCACTGCGATCGATGATTGCGATGAGCTTCCTTGGATTTCACCGGGCTGGTTGGACATCCAAGTCAATGGATTTGGCGGTAAGGAATTCTCCTCGGCGACCCTTTCGGTCGATGAAGTCCGCGAGGTAACTTTGGCGATGGACTCGATGGGCGTGACCAACTATTGGCCGACGCTCACGACCCACTCCGCAGAAGTGTTGCTGCATGGCTTGAAGACAATCGCTCGAGTTTGCCAGGACGATGCTCAAATTGCGGCTAGAATTGGCGGGATTCACATTGAGGGTCCGTATCTGTCGCCGGAAGATGGACCCCGCGGCGCGCACCCAAGACAACATTGCCGGCCGCCCAACTGGACCGAATTCCAGCTATTTCAAGAGGCCGCCGGAGGCTTGATTAACCTCATCACATTGGCCCCGGAGTGGCAGGGCTCTGCGGAATTCATTGCTCGCGTAGTCGATGCGAATGTAGTCGTCGCCATCGGGCATACGGCCGCGAATTCAGATCAGATTCGAGCTGCAGTTGACGCTGGAGCAACTTTGAGCACACACTTGGGCAACGGCGCTCATGGGACCATTCGAAGACATCCAAATTACATTTGGGACCAGTTGGCTGACGACCGTCTCTCCGCCTCTTTGATTGCCGACGGACATCACCTGCCGCATGCCGTACTAAAATCCATGGTGCGAGCCAAAACACCAGCCAGATGTATCTTAGTAAGCGACATCACCGGAATGGCCGGGATGCCGCCAGGACGGTATCAATCACCTAGCTTGTCCGAAGTCGAGGTACTAGAGGACGGCCGCTTGGTCGTTGCCGGACAAAGACAATATCTAGCCGGAGCAGCACTTCCGCTAGGCGTTGGAATTGCGACAATCGCCCGCCATACGGATGCCTCTCTTGAGGAAACAATCGATATGGTCTGCGCTAATCCCGCGAGACTTTGGGGACGAGAGCCACCCTCAATCGACGTTGAATCCGTCGCGGATTTGGTTGCGTTTGATCTTGATCCTTCGAAAAGTGACTCCTTAAATGTTCGTACGACCGTCAAATCTGGCGAACTAGCCTGGCAAGGTCCCGCTCCAGGCGAATCAACTTAACACCGGCAATCTAAACAACTTGCAAGGATCAAAGACGAATCGCTAGGTAAAACTACGCATCTTACCGCCGCGTTCGAACGAGGATCGCAACTCGAAATGAGCAAAAAGGTTGTGCAATTAGGTGTCCGCACTTAAAATCATCCCCATTGGTGCGATAGTTGTTCGTTAGCGACGGCTTGTCTCCATATATCAATCTAATTCATACTTTTACTTATTTCCTGTCGGACGCGGGTTAACTGTCGCGTAGACAAAGATCACATCTGAAGAAACGGGAGAGAAGCATGCGGCCTAGAGAGAGAGCTTTGCGCTCGGCGTTTACGCTCGTCGAGTTGCTGGTGGTAATTGCCATCATTGGTATTTTAGTGGCACTTCTTTTGCCTGCCGTGCAGGCAGCGCGGGAAGCAGCCAGCCGAAGCACCTGCACCAACAATCTCAAAGAACTGGGAATCGCGATCCACAACCACCACGACACGCTGCGATTCATTCCATACTCGCGTCGGTTAGAGTATGACAGCAACGGTAGACCTGGTAACGGTTACGAAACTTGGGCGGTGCTGATCATGCCTTTCATCGAGCAACGTCCTGCGTACGATAGCTGGGAAAAAGAAGTCCTGGCCGATGGCACATTTGGAAAGTTCATTGCGTTCCAAGACCAACCCGATCAGGCACGACTGCACCAGATTCCGAACATGTTCTGCCCCAGTCGCAGATCGGCCCAATCCGTTGTTCGAGGTAGCACGAGCGGAGACGAATGCAACGGCGGCACCCATGTTCCTGGCGCCTTGGGCGACTACGCGGCGTGTGCCGGAAACACAGAAGGGCGGAGTGATTATCGACCAGATTCCCCTCCCGGTACAGGTTCCGATCGTGAATCCAACGGAGCATTTGTTCAGGATGGCTCGTCCAATCTTCGCTTTAACGACATTACGGATGGTTTAAGTCAAACGCTGTTCATTGGCGAGAAGCACATTCCATTCAACAAGTTTGGCGTTGCTCCCGACTCATCGATTTACGACGGCTGCACCGCCGCTTCATTTCGCCAGGTTGGAACCGGGCGTCCGATCGCTCGCACATGGCGCAGTAATGGAAGTCAATTATTCGGTGCCATGCATCCTGAAGTTGCGCTGTTCCTAATCGGCGATGGCTCAGTTCGAGGTCTCGATGTCAATACCAACGAAATCACGTTAGATTACTTGGCGAGCCGCCGAGATGGTCAAGCGGTTATTGGATTTGATTAACAAAACCAATGTACTACTCTTTGACCCGGTCGAGCGGGAGAATGATCTCTTTGGTTTCCGCTGTGACGGTCACCGTCAGGTCGGTGTGCTGAAACGTGTTGTACTTTGGATCGTAGACAAGATTATCCTCAATCATTTCGCCGGTGTTGTTATCGACCGGTGGATTGATTGTCACTCGGAATTCGCCAAGCTTGAGACCATCTAAGTCTCCGAAGGTACTGATTTCAAAAGTCCCATCGGCGTTGATATTGGCTGTTGCCATCGTGTCATCTGCAACGCAAAAAAAGCTGAGGTAGTAGCCCTCCAATTCTGTTGCAACCTTTTGGTCGTCGCTGAAGACGACTTTTCCTTTCATCGGCACGATATTCGTTCCGCAACCGGAGAAAATAAGGAGCGTTGCCAGGAAGCTTATAACAGCTATGCGTTTGCGGAGTGATTTCTTGTTCTCGAACGACACGAGTTTACCTTTGCTATTTGTTACGAAATGTTCGTTATTCGATTTGGTATCGGCTTGTGATTTGAAGTTTGCTGCGACCTTGGACACTGGTCTAGTACCCCAAACCGGGCCCATTTAGTTCCGCAGTATGAACGGTTCCGTCCGTGATTTCAAACATACCGGGAAATCTTTCCCGCCAAGCTTGATTGCCTGCGGGGCAATACTGACGTCCGTTTCCTTCGATGGCGGCGACCGTTGGAATACGAGCGGCTAAGGCGCTGGAATGCAGGAAAGACACGCCAACGCAGGTCAGATCTTGCACACATAAAAACAGGTTATACTTCTGCGCCGCAGCGCCCATCAAGAGTGCTTCGGTATGACCCTTGCACGCCTTGAGCGCGACTCCCGAATATCCCTGTTCGCGCGAGAGCAACAGACTTTCAAGATCGATCAAGGATTCGTCGATCACGACGGGCTTAATCTGAGCAGCTTCGTGCATTTTATTTTCAGGATTGGCCTTCAGATCGCGATGAGTTGGCTGTTCGATATATTGCACTCGAGCAAGTGCGGCAGGAGCCGCGCTCTCTAATCGCCGTAGAAAATCCAAAACATACTGCACGCTTTGGCACTTCTCGTTGAAATCACAGGAATAGAACCACTGGGAACAGCCGCGCTGCGTCTGCGTCTCAGTTGCCACGGCATCCACAGCGACGACCCGCTGAACATCCCATTCCAAATCGTCTCCGGCCAACTTGATTTTCAAATGCGTAAGACCATCGGCCACTATCCATTCACCCA
>JBLHLE010000562.1:0-5580 GCA_047620805.1 Pirellulaceae bacterium | reverse complement strand
ACAAAAACTTCTCCTGAAACTTGGGCCACACGGCGGTCGCAAATAGCGAATCAGCCCTGGAGGCGATTCCTCTTGAATCGCGATCACTTGGTATACTCAAGATAGTATGGTAATCGTCAACCGGAGATTCCTCCAGTCAAATTGTCGAAACGTCCTTTCAAATCAAGTGTTTACGAACATCACACACACGTTAATTCCAATCGAATCGACTGTGTTGAAGCGTACCGGTAGCCGATAGTTGGAAACCTATTATGAAACCCACTGGTGTCGCTAAAGTTTCGCTACTTTGGCTAGTATTATGTTTTCTTCCAGTGGCCGCCGCCACAGCTCAGAAATCGGACGTTAATCCCCAATTTAAAAGAGGTTACGTCTCGCCAAAAACTTTCGGACTGGCGATCTCTGCCGGGACCCCCAAAACTCCGCGGGAATTGATCCGAGTTCAAACTCACGATTCCGACAATATGCCCGTCGTGGGAAAAATCCACGTCGAAATCAACGGCCATCGCATTGTGATGTTGCCAGATGGCCAATTGGTCACCCGAACTATCGTGCAGGCGCCCGTCACGGACAAGCCGTTCCAGCCCATTGATAAAGCGAAACTGGAACAACGTCTACTGCTGGAATTCCCGAAGTTCCGGACACTGAAAACTACCCATTATCTGTTCATTTACAACACGAGCGACCTGTTTGCGGCAGCCGCCAGTCGGATCATGGACACGATGTACCCCGGAATTTATGGTTACGCCGAATTGCAGCGATTCGAGGTACATAAACCAGAAGTGCCGTTGGTTGTTTTGATGTTCCGAACGGAACGGGAGTTTCAAAAATACCAACGAATGCCACCTGGTTTGGTGGCCTACTACAACACATTGTCGAATCGGGTGGTGATGTATGAGGAGTCGAAGATCGCCAAGATCGAACCGGAACTGGCGATTCAGCAATCGATCAGCACAATTGCCCACGAAGGGGTTCACCAGATCCTTCACAACATCGGAGTTCAACAACGGCTGTCGGTTTGGCCGATGTGGTTATCCGAAGGAGTGGCAGAGTACTTCGCACCCACGTCTCTCGGCAAAGACCTGAAGTGGAAAGGGGCTGGACAGGTTAACGACCTACGGATGTTTGAGATCGAACATTACCTCAAAAGCCGCGAGCCGAACAATGAAGGCGAGATGGTCCAGCACACGGTGCTCGCCTCCCGACTTTCATCGACTGGCTACGCCAGCGCTTGGTCGTTGACCTACTATCTGGCAAAACACCGACGCAAAGAATTTAACCGATATCTTAGGGATGTCGGCACGCTCGGACCGCTGGAGGGACCATCGCGAGTTATCGCTCCAGGGATCGTGCCGAGCAACCTGGCGGACTTTAAAGAGTATTTTGGCAGTGAGACGGACGATCTCGAACGCCGCATAGTCGCGACCCTCAACGCGCTGCCCTACAACGCTCCGTTCGCCGAGTGGCCTCACTTCGTCGCTATGGCAAGCCTTCCCGCTGGGCGCGCCGTTCAAAAAGACGCCAACGTGTTCCATGCATATTGGGCTGCGCAGCGGTGGCTGGAGCAACGCCAGGCAGCACTCGGAAAAGAAGATCGCGATCGGTTCCAATCGCAGATTCAACAATTTGATAACCGCGCGATCGCCGAACAATTTGCTCGACGCTGGCTTGACGACTAGCCCTTTTGCCGATCGTTCTCGGCTTCGCTTAGAGTCGTCTTTAAGCACTCCTCGAACTCGCGAACGGCTGCCTTGTCCTCAAAAATCGCTCCATTGGCTTCCAGTAGTTGCGCGCGAATCCTCCGACGCAAACGGTAGTCCGTCGCGATGCTGACCGCGAGTTCTATATACTCACTGGCACTTTTGGCCACACAGGCGTCGATTCCCATTTGCTGATAAAGACCATGTGTCACGCGACTTCGCATGAATGGTCCGGGCCAAGTCACTACGGGCGTGCCAACCAACATTGCCTCGTAGGACGTATTGCCGCCACCGAACGCAACAGGGTCCAGTACGACGTGGGCGTCCCGGACCATCGTGATAAACTCGTCCTGGTTCACCGGTGGTATAAACTCGATCCGGTCAGACAGCTCCAGACCAATCGAGTCTTGGAACCGCCGACGTAGTTTTTCGCTCCACTCCGACAGTCCGTCGATGAAGACGATCACGGCATTCTTGTCCTGCGATAAGATGCCCTTCAGGATAACGTCGAACTCCGGGTGCAGCTTGAATTGGCTTTGCGGACAGAGGTACACTCTCTGCAGGCTATCAAATCCGTGCTTTTCCCATTGATACGGTGCCGAGGGGACCGGCTTTCGATAGTAGTAGCAGGGGAGTCTTTTCAGACGAACGAGTTTTTCGGAGTAATGTTCGTCGGCATCGGCTGGCTCAATTTGATCCGACGAGATGAAATAGTCGAGAGTGGGAATTCCCGTTGTCACGGGGTGCCCCCAAGAAACCAGCTGAACTCTCGCCAGTCGCGAGTAGGCCAGTCGATAGGAATATGTCCCCATTCCGATGTCGGGATAAAACAAGACATCCAATTCGCTTTCCGCGATCGTGTTGCGGGCACATTTGAGGTTTCGCGGCACTTCAACGACGCGGTCGGCTGCTGCTTGGGCCTTCGATCGCCATTCATCTTCCTTCTTGGGAAAGATAAATAAGTGCTTCTCAAAGTTTTCGCAATCTAACTCAGAAAACAGCCCGACGGAAAGTTTGCTGATCGTGTGAGAATAGAAAAACTCGGACAGAAATCCGACTCGGATCTTCGCGGTCGTACGAGGCTGGTCGATATGACTCGCTACATGCGTCAACGACGGAACGAATTTGATGGCGGCCCGTGAGACCTTTGTTTGAATCTCTATGTCGTTGCGGCCCTGATATGCCAACTCAAAGGCCGTGAAGTTAAGCTCTCCTCCGCCCATTGTTTCGTCCGATTCCTGCGACAGCAGCTCGTCGAGTCGCAGATTCGTCAGTTCACGGGCGCGATCGATCTGTTGGTTCGATTCAATAATTTTAGGGAACGTCAGCGCCCGTCGTAACGCCAATACTGGGTCCCTAGGACTACTGGCGATCGCTCGGTCGAACACGTTAAGTGACGCCTGCCAATTGCCTTCGGTTGCCAATACAGCGGCCAAGCCTACAAGAGCGTCACTACAACGCGAATTGGCATCCAACGCGCGTTGAAACTGCGCCTTCGCCATCGGGAGTTGGTTTTTTCGATGCAAAACAAGGCCCAATCGGCATGCCGCGATGTGGTCATTGGGATTCAATTCCAGCGTCTTGCAGTGTAAGCGAACCGCCTCGTCCAGATAGCCGAGGTCGCTTAAGACGATTCCCAGGTTGGTGTAACTAACAGAAAGATTGGGAGCCAAATCGATCGCCGTTTTATGCGAGTCTAGCGCCGCCTGAAGCTGGCCATTATCCCGCAGGACGTTCCCCAGGTTCGTATAGGCCTGCGGGAATTTGGGATCGATCTTCAACGCCGTGCGAAAGCTCTCCTCCGCGCCCTCCAAGTCGCCAATTCGCCTTTGCACCAAACCAAGGTTATTGTGTACCACGGCATGACTAGGAGATAGCTCGCGAGCCCGACGGAAACTGTTTAATGCTTGGTCCAGTTGTCCCTGTTCTTGCCGAACATTGCCCATCGAAATATGGGCAGCTGTGAACTCCGGTCTAAGTTGCACTGCCTTCTGAATCCACTTTTCCGCTTCGGCCAGCTCGCCAATTTCCCGAAAGATGATGCCCAGATTATTCATCGCCTCAGTGTTAGATTCATCCAGCTCCAAGCATCGATGGTAGTGCTGAATGGCTTCATCGGAGGCGCCTTTGCTGCCAGCAATCACGCCCAACACATTCCAGGACTGAGGGTCAGCGGGAGCGACTGCAACCGCCCGACGAAGGCATTCCTCCGCCAGAGATAGCTTGCCTTCCGTAAAGAATTGAATTCCCTGTCGTCGGAAATCGCCTGCTTGCTGCCTGTCCACCCGCCCGAGCTTAACGTCTTTGCGCTGCTTGCGTTTTCTTGTAGTCGGCGACTTCCGTTTCGCCACAAAGATCTCCTTCTGGACCGTGTTAAGGTTGTGTTCGGCCGCTTTTTCCTGTTCCCTCGTTGCTAATAACATCGGCAAGGCTCGACTATTTGGGTAAGCCGATTCGGTTTTCTGCGGCCTACCGCGATGAGCAAACGGGGCGCCCGTGGTCGGAAAACTCAATGACCACCAGATCTACTCCTCGACCTTCGCCAGTAAGTTGTTTGTAGCATGCATGTTGCGGCAATATTCCTGGCGGTGTCGGCGACGCGTATTTAAGCTGGAGAAACCACGTAAACCTTGACGATAATGTCAGTCGTAACGATTGTGTCGTGTCTCTACACCAAGTTTTGGCCAATGAATTATCGATCCGACTTTGTTGTTCGACTCCTCTTCCTGTCTGTGGCTCTATTTCCTTCCGTGCCATTGATTTGCGGTTGCGCGGCTATTCCTACTAGCGTGCGAGTGCCTCAGGTTCACAATCCATTTCCGCAATTGGAAAAGGTGGCCGTCTATCCTTTCTACAATCAGAGCGAAAATGAGAATGTCGACGGGGATGAAGTATCTCAGGCTTACTACGAAGAACTGCAAAAGATTCCCGGTTTCGAGGTCGTACCAGTCGGTGTTACTAAACGATTTGCCGAGAGTCTTGAACGACCTCCATCAGCGGCAGCCGACTTTCAAGCTCTGGCCCGAACCATGGGCGTAGACGCGATTGTCGTTGGCAGTGTGACCAATTTCGAGATGTATTACCCGCCGCGAATGGGGCTTTCGGTTAGATGGTATAGCGCAAATCCTTGCTACCACGAAGTCCCAGCGGGCTACGGACTTCCTTGGGGAACGCTGGAAGAAGAGGATATCCCCGATTCGTTGGTCTTCGAAGCAGAATTTGCACTGGCCAAAGAGCAATTGAAAACGCAGACACCTAGCGACGAACCCAAGCAAGTTCCACTAACTCGCCAAATTTCAGCGACGAGTCAATCATTACCTAGACTGACTCCCGTCACTTCGGCCGCGGAACTAGGCGAGGAGATGAAGCACGCTGAAATGGTCGGTAGTCGTCCGCAGGGGATGCCACCCAATTGGCCCGATCCTCGTGGCTTTGTGCCAGTTCCTCCCCAAGCTGACGCCCCCGTTTGTCGGCCACACTACGATGCTGTCATTCGCCATACCCGGCTTTACGACGGTCGCGATCCAAAATTCACACAGGCTTTGTCAGAATATTATCACCACGCCGACGATGCCCGCTTCGGTGGCTGGCAGTCGTATCTTAAGCGTAGCGACGACTTTATTCAGTTCTGCTGTCACACGCATATCTATCAGACCTTGTCAGCCAGGGGTGGAGCCGACGAAACGCGAGTGGCGTGGCGGTGGCCGATCAGCCGATACGAACCATGATGCGGTGCGTATCTCAACATGTGCCGCACCACTCCCGTGACTGAGAAACCGACGGAATCGACCACCAGTCATCGGAACTAGGACACCTCTCAATAATTTAGAACAGCACTAAATAAACCAATCTGGTGTCCTCCCACCCCAAATCCCCCCCCGAG
>JBLHLE010000561.1:0-5586 GCA_047620805.1 Pirellulaceae bacterium | reverse complement strand
ATCTACTCGGAATTCCCCCTTTGGCAAAACCACTCCTGCTGGTCGTCGACCTGGCGTGGAAGGCCTCGCTGGTCACGGCCGCGATTGGCCTCTGGACTCGAGGCAGCATGACGGTAGCGTTGCTATTGGGTACGTACTTGATGGGCCTACCGCAAAACTTCTCCAAGATTGGGCATTACCAAGGATTGCTGTTGTTAGCGATGCTAGTTCTCGCTCTTTCGCATTGCGGCGATGCGTGGTCGATCGATGCCTGGCTAAAGCGAAGGAAAGGCCACAAGTTTGAACCCAGTGGGGAATACACTTGGCCGATCCGGCTAGTCTGGCTGGCTTTCGGAATCGCGTTCTTTGCTTCGGGCTGGGCCAAGTTAATTGGGGATGGGGCAGTTTTTACAGCCCGCGGCTGGACTTGGGAACACGCTTGGTTCTTCGCCAAAGAAGGCTGGCTGTTCAATGACAATCTGAAATACCAATTCATATTGCACCACTATCTCGATGACCGCGACCTGCCAGTATGGGGGCTATACATTGCTCAAAGTAGCGCGCTTTGCATGTTCCTCGCCGTGTCGACGATCCTCGTCGAGCTACTAGCTCCAGCGGCGATGTTCAATCGGATTGCACGCTGTACCGTAATCCCCGGACTGTTTCTTTTGCAGTTGGGAAATGCCACACTACTGGGCGTTCACCAGAGTTTTCCGTGGCTTCCGATTTACATGTTCTGGATTCCTTGGGGAACGTGGGGGCAGTGGATTCGCGACGCGCATCTGCTGCATCGGTTTCGCGAAATCGGACGATCCTATTTAACGGAAGCGGGTAAACAAGCGGCGAACAACCTGCTCTGGCTTACTTCGCTCACCGTACTCGGCCAAATGTGCGCGTTGGGCGGCGTGTTCCTGATGACTGAGGCGATGGGCAAGGCGACATTTGGCTTAGTCGTTACCGCTCTCTTTATGCAGCGCTACTTCTTGCGACTTGGCTGTGCTGGCGTGAAGCCGATCATTGTTCGAGAGATTGCCAAGAATCCCGATCAGCTCGACATGCTCGCGACATCGCATTTCGTCATTACCCTTGCCTGTTCGACCCTCGTCGCAATTCTAACGACGACTGTAGTCTGGCTGGTTCCAGTCACGACAGACGAGCGACTTTTGATCACGCTTTTGGTTTGGGGCAATATCGCAGCCTGCACAAACTTACGGCCTCTGTTCGACTCGCAACACCAACAACCCAAAGGCGCGTGGGTTTCCTTCGCCTCCGAGCTACTCGCTCTGACAGCGTTATTGGCAATGTTTTGGACAGGTCAGATTACGTTCATCGGAGTAGGATTGGTCTTTGCTGGCAAGTGGCTACTCACGACTCTCGGGCAGGCGGCGGTGTATCACTGGACGACCCGTCGTTTTCACTGGGTCTTCTCAGAATCCAACATCCGTTTTTTACTCGCCAGCTCTTGGCCGATCATGTTGACGTTAGTCGTCTCGTCGATCCCGTTGACTTTCGGTGTAGTAATCGTGCGATTCCTCGAAGGTGAAGCGCTCGCAGCTGACATCGGTTTGGCTCAGCAACTCACGACCGCCTTCGTTACGATCATGGGGCTTTGCGGACGCGTGATCGATCCGCACATCGCAGGCAAATACGGCTTGCGTAAAGATTTCATCCGCAAACTAGCTGTCTTCGCCGCGGCGATGTGGCTGACGTTGTACGCCTTCGCGTTGGGCGGCACTTACATTGTGTTCACCTACGTCATTCGACACGAATTTTCTGGCGCCCTTGCTCCCGCAGCGTTAATGTTGCTTGGAGCGCTGTTAGTGGACGTGGCTCGGATGGGCGGGAGCTATCTCGTCGTACTACGTCGAGAGCGTCGAGTGTTCCACGCGAACTTGTTGACGGCGATTACTTTCCTCGCAACCGTCTTTCTGTTCATTCAATTCAATCCTGCAGTCGGAGTGGGTATCGCGACGGTACTTTCAGCGTCGGTCGGAGTCATCTTCATTGGTCTCTCGCTGTATTGCGAATACCAAAACCTTCGCGTTGACGAGCGAAAACTGGTTCCGAGTGACGCAGCGCAGCCGCAACTGCAGCGCACCAAGTGATACGTCCAGTCACTTCCTCCTTACATTCGTCACAATCGTGAGATTTGACTGTTCAGTTTCTCGGACACGCGTTTCGAGTACTTATCATTCGTGGAAGGAACAGCAGCCGCAATTAGAATTGAAAGAGCGGGATGTGTTTTCCCCTTTTCGCAATGGCGACCGGAGTAGCTACCAGTCGTTTGATCAAATCCGCCAACGACCCCAGTCAATTGGTCTGAATCTCAACACAAAAGCTCATGTCAAACAATCCAAACAATGAAGAGAATAACTGGTCAAAGCCCAGGGTTCGCTGGCTGGCTTATGTCGGCTTGCTGCTGTTCTTAGGGTATTGGGCATACCGCAATGCGTTCGACACCCCCTTCATCTTCGACGACATGAAGGTTATCTCTCAGCGCGCATCGTCGTATTCGTGGGAAAACCTGGAAGCGATTCTCGCTAAGACTCGACGCCCGTTGTTGCACCTCTCGATTGCTGCGAATTACAACTACAGCGGCTTGAGCACGGTCAGTTATCACGTTTTCAATTTCGCAATTCACATGATTGCCGGCTTGACCCTCTTTGGTTTGACACGGCGAACATTGCGTTTGCGCGGCATCCCTTCGAGCTATCGCAAAGCTGCCGACGGACTTGGGTTCGCGGTCGCGGCCATTTGGATGTTGCATCCCATCCAGACCGAAAGCGTCACGTACATCATCCAACGGTGCGAATCCATGATGGGAATGTTCTTCTTGTTGTGCATGTATTGCGCGCTGCGAGGTTCGCGAGCCAAGTTGGACAACATTAAGCCCCGAGTTTGGTACATATTCGCCGTGATCTGTTTCTACCTTGGCCTGATGTCCAAGGAAGTGATGGTGACGGCGTTGATTGTGTTACCGCTGTACGACCGATTTTTCCTGTCTACTTCGTGGAAACAAGTCCTCAAGAAGCGTTGGGCACTGTATCTCGGTTTTACTCCCATCCTGCTGTGGTTCGCAGTGGGCATGACACGAACATTTGATTCGCACCCATTGAACGCGGCTGGATTGGGTGTTCAATCGGTGACGCCACTGGAATATTTTCAAAGCCAAGCAGTTGTGATTTGCCATTACTTGAGCCTCAGTTTCTGGCCAGCGCAGATGTGCCTCGACTACCTCTGGGAAATCGAAACAGATCCGCTCCGCATTTACGGTTGCGGGGCCATCATTGTCGGCCTGTTCATCGCGAGCTGTATCGCTTTGCGATATCGGCCGCGACTAGGCGTGCTCGGAATTTCGTTCTTTATGATCCTGGCCCCCACCAGCAGTTTCATTCCGATTGTGGACTTGGCCTTCGAACACCGCATGTACTTGCCGTTAGTGCCGCTCGTCGCACTTGTGGTTATATTCGCTTACGAACTAACTCGCCTGTTGTTTCAGCGCGAACGCGACCAACGACTCATACGTGGTGGATTGCTCTTTTTGGTTCTCGTCTCCTTGACCGTTCGGACCACTATTCGCAATCGGGATTACCAATTCCCAAAACAGATGTGGCAAAACGTCGTGGACCAAGCACCACACAATTTCTCCGCGCACAATAACCTGGCGTTACACTACGCCGATCCAAATTCACTCGACTTCAATATCGACTCGGCCCTTAAGCACTACCGCAGATCGATCGAGCTCAGACCAAAATACCCTCGCACTCACAACAACATCGGCAACTTGTTTGCTCGCCAGCAGCAATTCGCTCAAGCCGCCACCCATTACCGGAAGGCGTTAGAACACGATGCCGACTACACGGACGCTCGAGTTCACCTGGGAATTGTCTTATTCGAACAGGGACAAACAACGGAAGCAATTTCAGAACTCCGAGAAGCATTGAGACTGGATCCTAAATCGCTGACAGCGACCACCCGGCTGGCGTGGATTCTGGCGACCGCCCCCGAAGATTTGCTCCGCGACGGGCACGAAGCACTGCAGCTGGCCAAAGGTGTCTACGAAGTTGTTGGTGATCGACACTTCCAAACACTTGAAGTACTCGCTGCTGCCTATGCCGAATCAGGTCGCTTTCGCGATGCCGTCCATTTTGCTGAACAAGCCCAAGAGATCGCTCGACTCCAGCGAGCAGCTTCGAGTTACAAGCGAATGAAGGAAGTTGTCAAACAGTACACGAACAAACGGCCATACCGTTTTGAACCTTTGCCCGAACACATCAAAGGTCAGGCGGGCGACCCGCCATCAATTCAATCTTCCGTAAACCAACATGCCCAAACCAACTAGACGAATTACATCCTACAATATTCCGATCCAGAGAAACTCTTTGCGAAGGACAGCTACCATGTCAACAAGAACCACCACTCACTCGTTGTTGCAATTCAGCAAATTATCGATCGCCATATTACTGATCGCCGCAGTCCTCTGCACGACAGTGTCATCGCTCACGGCCGGTCCACTTGAAGAGCTTCCGGTGACCGCCAAGCTGACAATGACCGAAAACGAAGGCAAGCACATCCTCGCCAAATCCGGCATCTATCGTCTGGCGGTTACGGACAAGTCGATTTGCGAAGCGAGAATGATCACTCCCACGCAAATCTCGCTGATCGCGCGCCGCGAAGGCAAGACTCACGTGACATTCTGGATGGAAGGGCACGAAGGCTCGCCCAGCAAGATTGAAATCAACGTACTGAAGAAGAAGAAAAATTAGTACCAAGAGGGGCGAGTGATGGAGTCTGGGTCGTCGATCATGCGACTCACTTTGCGTGGCATGAGCGTCTTGCGCGTCTCGCTCGCGTAAGGACTGGCGCTAGAGAAAAGCTTGAATCGGAAACCAGTGGGAAGACGGCCAGGATGGCTGACCCTGGCACTCGATGACCCTGGCACTCGATGGCCCTGGCACTCGATGGCCCTGGCACTCGATGGCCCTGGCGAGCTCAGCTACGGCTCACTTTACAGTGAAAGCTAAGCTAAGACTTCAGTTCAATCGGAACTCGATCGACTTTCGCAGCTAGAATGAAGTCGTTTTCGCTGAGCCCACCGATTGCGTGTGTCCAAAGTTCAATGGATACATTGCGGTAGCCTTCGATGTGCAAGTCGGGATGGTGCGCGTCCGCTTCGGCGATCTCCGCGACCTTGTTGAAGAAGTTCATGCCAGCCATGAAATGCTTGACCGTCCAGTCCTTGCGAATCCGTTGGCCGTCGCGAGTTAGATACCATCCACTGAGTTTCTTGAGTTGCTCCTCGGCTTCTGAAATGGCGCAGGGATCGACGCCACCTTCGCAGGGCTTGCATTTCGTTTGACATAGTTGTTCGGCAGCTCGGATTTCCATGGTGTCACTCCTAAACAACTGGCGCTCTACAATTACTGGCGCTCTACAATTACTGGCGCCCTACAATTACTGGCGCTCTACAATTACTGGCGCCCTACAATTAATGGCGCCCTACAATTAATGAGACCCTACAATTACGCGAGGTCAAGTGTATCGGCGATCGTAGCCATTGCATCGATCACGAACTGAATATGCTCGTTGAGTTCGACGCCAAGATCC
>JBLHLE010000560.1:0-5591 GCA_047620805.1 Pirellulaceae bacterium | reverse complement strand
GAGATGAATGCCACGGTAATAGTCGTTGACGGCGTCGATACACAGGTGCGATACCGTGCGGGCGTTCGAAATCGCGGTGGGGCGAGTGCCACTTCTTCTCCGCAAAACTATCGAGTGAATTTAACTCGCGAAGGTAAGATCGACGAACAAAGTTCATTCAATTTGAATTCGCAGTTTAGCGCTTTGCAGGTTGTGGCAAGTCACTTTTACCAACAGGCCGGGGTTCTGGCAGCCGATGCGCATTTTGGTCAGGCCGTCGTTAATAACGCGCCGCAGTCATTTGCAGGACAGCCATCCCATAATCGCTACGCTTTCGTGGAAGATGTTAATTCGACGTTGTTGAGGAATCACTTTGCAGACAACGCCGAAGGAGACATCTATCGCCTCCGGCCAGGAGATACGCCGGCCAATCCGCTGCGTTATGAGGGCCTTCAGGATGACGCATATCTGGACGACTACGAAAAGGAAGCCAATCAAAGTTCCGAAGGTTACTCCGATTTGATCGACATGCTTAACGTCTTGAACAACTCGCCAGTGAATTTATTGCACGAGCAGTTCTCCGCTTGGGCTGATATTGATGAATGGGTGCAATACTTCGCGGCCAGTGCCCTCTTAGTCAATGCGGAGGCAAATTTGTCGACCGGATTTGGCGACAATACTTTTCTGGTGCAGCACGAAGTCCATTTTTCGTTGATGCCACACGATCTCGATTCTGTTCTCGGGCAAGGCGAATTTACGGGCGTCACGGACGCCCCGATTTTTCCTCCAGTTGCCGCGACAACTCTGAATCGATTCTTGACGCAAGATGTGGTCGTACGAAAATACTACGCCGCCCTGCAGGATCTGATGGATGGGCCATTCTCCCAGCAGCAACTCAATCCAATGCTCGACGCAGTGCTCGGTGGACATCTGGAGCAGGCGGTTATTGATGCGATGAAGCAATTCGCCGATGCGCGTCGGACGTACGTATCGTCACTCTTGCCGAAGGAACTTACCGCAAATACCGCTTTGCCAATACAGAATGATTTCGCGTATACGACTCAGCCAGCGGTGCTCTTGGTTGGCGAAGCCAGCGTCACGGACACCGCTTTCGTGCAAGTGCAGGGAGTGACGTCGGTTTTCTCGCCGTTGAACGGCACTTGGAGCCACAATGCTGGTCTGTCCCCCGGTATCAATCGTCTGCATGTCCGATCGTTCGATTCCGCGGGGACGTTGTTGGACGAAGTGCAGCTTGACGTTTGGTATGACGATGGTGATATGCAAACGCTCGGTGGCAATTTGGCAAACTCTGTGACGCTGGACACTGCGTCGGGTCCGTGGTTTATCGATTCCACGTTAGTGGTGCCCGGCGGAGTAACATTGACAATCGAGCCTGGCGCGACGCTCTTCTTTGACAGTGATGCCGGCTTGACTGTGAACGGTCAACTGCTCGCCGAAGGAACAGAGTATGAGCACATACGCTGGACTCGACTTCCAAGTTCCAACGGTGTTTGGGAGGGGCCCGAGTTTGTCGATAGTCCTAGCGATAATCGGATGACCTACATCGACCTCGACTATAGTGATGGTCAAGGGGACGCGACAACGGTCGATAATTCTCGCGTGACGTTCGACAACATTACGTGGAGTGGTGTAACAGAAACGACTTTGGAACTAAACAATCCTCAAGTCATTGTTCGGAATTCACATTTTCCCGGGACGGCCGACGCCGAGGTCATTCACGGCGGCGGACTCAGCGGGAACCAGTACTTTATTCTCGACGGCAATGTTTTCGATTTTAGCACCAGCGAAGATGACGTCGTCGATTTTACTGGCGGTCAGCGTCCGGGGCCGATTTTTCAGGTTTTGAACAACGTGTTTCTCGGGGGAAACGATGACGGTATCGACCTGGACGGAACGGATGCCCATGTGGAAGGAAACTTCTTTACGAATTTTCACCGCAATGGCTCCCGCGCAACTACATCCAACGCCATTGCGACGGGTGACAATGCAGGCAACCTGACGGAAGTTACCGTCGCCCGAAATATCTTCTACGACAACGACCACCACATCTTGTTGAAGGAAGATACGTTCTTGACCGCTCAGAATAATTTATTTCTCAAAGCCGGTATCGCTGCAATTCAGATGAATGAAGTGGGTGGGACGGCTGTCGATGGTCCGGGAAAGGGAGCGTTTCTGGACGGCAATATCTTCTGGGATACTCCGCTTTTGTTCCGGCACTTAGCCGATTTGGTCGATCCGAATCAGCTGACGCTGCTACGCTCCATCGTGCCCGAGGCGGATTTGCCGTTGGGAACGAATTTGATTGCGGAGGACCCTCGGGTCGCCGATCCGGCCAATGGCGATTTCTCGATGTTACCCGGATCTCCGGCATTCGGCGCTGGGCCCAATGGATTGGATATGGGACGCGATGTTCCCCCCGGCGCCCCCGGCGCATCGATAACAGGCGTGCATTTAAGTCCCTCGCCGAGTCAAGACATGACGGTTCAGGTCGATGGCCCCGGGATCACACACTATAAATATCGCTTCGACGGAGGGTCCTCTAGTGCCGAGTTTCCGGTTGGGACGCCAATTCAATTGGGAGGATTGACGCCAGGGGCGCATCGCATCGATGTTGTCGGTAAGAACTCCGCGGGTGTTTGGCAGGTGGATGCCGAGTCGACCAACGCTACCTGGGTTGTTAATCCGTCGCACAGTCAGGTGCTCATCAGCGAGGTCTTCTTGGAGAACGCGGCAGCGTTTGACCACGAGGGAACTTTCCCGAGCGTTATCGAGTTACACAACTGGAGTGCAACTGACACGGACTTGACTCAGTTTAGTTTGGCCACGTCTTTAGGCGGTAGTCGTTTTGAGTTTCCGGCGAACGCGACAATTGGCCCTGGCGGGACCGCATTAGTTTTTGCTAACTCAGACGAATCGACAAGTGGTTACCATTTAGGTTTCGATTTGGCAGAAGGCGACCACGTCTATTTGTTTCAAGCGGGTGCCGTCGCCGACTCGCTCCAACTCGGAATTCAGATTCCCGATTATTCGGTTGGGCGAAGCAGCAACATTTCGTCGTGGGGGCTGCATCATCCAACACCTGGTCTAAGCAATGTCGAAGCGAGATTGGGGAATCAGGATTCGCTGAGTATCAACGAGTGGATGACTAACGGACTGGTCCGCCGCGGCAAGGGTTTTATCGAACTTCACAATCCGGACTCGCTCCCCGTTTCACTCAGCGGGCTCCGTATCTCGAATCGACTTCCTGAGATTGTCGGCTACCAGTCGATACCCTTTTACAGCTACATCGAGCCCAATGGGTTTACGGTGCTAGAATTGGCTCCAGCTGCAAATCGGCCACTCGAGATCGATTTGTCACTTGCCGCTGACTCCGGATGGATCGCGCTGTTGCGAGGCGATAACTCCGTGCTCGACTCCGTCTTTTATGCTTCGCAGACACGGGATGTCTCTCACGGAAGCGTCCGCGATGGCACCGGAGATCTGGCCTATTTCGATTTGCCAACGCCGGGACTTCCGAATTCATTTATCACGGTCGAAGATGTTGACGTTTCGGTGATCGATATTACGGACGTTTGGTCGTACAACGATACTGCCACGGACTTGCAGGGAACTTTCCAACAGGTTGGATTTGACGATAGCGCCTGGTCGACAGGGGGCGGATTGTTGTATGTCGAATCCTCGGCGTTGCCAGAGCCCAAAACGACAGAGATAAATCTCGGCGCGAGCACCTTCTATTTTCGCAAGCACTTCAACCTCGCAGCTGACCCGGAGAGTGTGGTCAGTCTCATCGCGAATACGGTGGTCGACGACGGTGCGATTATCTACCTCAATGGTGTCGAGATATTCCGCCTGGCAATCGACGACGGACCGGTGGTTGTAACGACAAAAGCAAACCGAACGACCTCCAACGCCGCCAGAGAGGGGCCATTTAGCATGCCGCTAGACCAGCTCGTCCAGGGTGACAATGTTATCGCGGTCGAGGTGCACCAAGCTCAGCCCGACAGCAGTGACATCGTGTTTGGTTTGGAGTTGGATTTGACCTATCAAGAAGTAGTCGATAATGCGCCCGATTACTCGGAAGTGTTGGACAATATCCGAATTTCCGAAATTGCTTACAATCCAATTGGTGGCAGTGGTGCCGAGTTCGTTGAGGTGACAAACATTGGTCCGTCGCCTGTGGATCTCGTTGGCTTGCGACTCGGTGACGCTGTGCGGTTTACGTTTCCGACGATGTTGCTACAGCCGGGTGCGCATGCGGTCGTTGTTGCAGATGCCATAGCATTTGAAGCTGAATACGGCGCTGGAATAAATGTCGCTGGCCAGTACGAAGGTCGTTTGCACAACGGCGGTGAACGAGTTGAATTGCTGCTACCCGCTGCTCGCGAAATTGGCATACTCGGTTTTGAATACTCAGATCAATGGTTTCCTTCGAGCGACGGTGGCGGCAATAGTCTGAATATCGCCGACGCGACTCACTTGCCCAAGACGTGGGCGGAACGCGAGAGCTGGTTTGCAGCAGCGCCGAGTCCAGGAGCTACGGCCGGTATCGATCTGGCGTCGCCCGTAATAGTCAGTGTCACACCAAATGGCCAGCAAATCGATCCACCCGATCTGCCCGCGAAAGGAAGTCAGCCGACGAACTGGCTGAAGCAGAATAGTGAGATTCTCGATATTACGATCGTCTTTAACGAACCTGTTCAGCTAAGCGTGGCCGATATCGAGCTCGTGAACTTGGGCGTTGATGTGCCGCTGGATCCCGACGTCACCATCGCGCTTTCCCCAGGTCATTTTTCAACTAGCGGCAACGAAGTCGCGTTGACTTTTGTAGCCGGTGAATTGCCCGAGGGGGTTTATCAGCTTTCAGTAGCCGGCACGATTATTGATTTAAATGGAAATCAGCTCGACGGCGATCGCAATGGTACGGGCGGCGACGATTTTGTGTTGGCGGGGAGTGCTGCAAACGGAATATTTAAACTGATCTCCGAGTTCAACGGTGATGCTGGAGTTTCGGTTTTCGATTTCACCACATTCAGTTATTGGTTTGGTGCGCCTGTGGGAATTGCGCCGGAATACGCCGACATGAATCTCGATGGCGGAGTCAGTGTATTCGACTTTACGTTGTTCTCCGCTAACTTTGGCACAGGGATTAACTTCGGGCAGGGGCTAGTATCCGTTCGCACTGATTTCAAGCATCACCCCGATTTTGCTGAGTCAGTTGACATCGTGATTGAGGAAGTTATTCGGCGCCAGCAAAGCGAATGGCGTGTCGAGCGGCGTTCGGCTGATGAGGAGTTGAAACTGTTAGAAGCTGCCGAGCTAGACGCAGCGATTGACGAATTGATGCAAGATTTTAAAGAAGAGTTTGAGAATTGAAGTTTTGTGGGTCGGAAGCAGCGATGCTACGGCAACGGCGGGTTATCGATAGCCAGCACGAGAGGCACAGTCGAGCTACGCTCTCCGCGTAATTGTTAGCTCGCGAATTGTTAGCTCACGTCGTTGTTGGCAGGGACCGTTTATCGTGGAAGAATGCGAGGGCTGGAGGTCGCGCAGATGAAGTTTTTTGTTCCATGTGCATGTGGGTATTCGAATCC
>JBLHLE010000559.1:0-5610 GCA_047620805.1 Pirellulaceae bacterium | reverse complement strand
TCTCGACTCGCTCGTAACGGGGCCGTATCCAACGCATCGGATTCGACGGAATATGCCACTGAAGTATTGAGGTTCCTGGTCAACCAGGGGCGAATCGCGCACCCGCCAGGTTTAGTGCTCTAGAACGAAGGGCGGGTTTCCAAAAGGGACACTCATTGCTTGACTACCGCTGACGGCCCGCATCTCCTCCTCCAGGGTCTGTTTCGCCTTTCGACAATCATCGCAGTGAACTTCGGAATTATCGCGATGTTCTACGGCAGCAAGATGTTTCGTTAACGGTCGATTTCATCGCTGCCGTTGGCTCTGATGAAGTCGCCGTCCGCGTCGGACACGAAGAACCAGTCGAGACCACTGCGGTCTTGCAAAATATCGCGACTGCCATCGTCCAAAGTTACCGTCGATCCCGCCAAGAATCCCGGGGTCGTTCCTCTTAGGGTTAACGCGCCAATCTCGACGTTGTTGACAGCGGACCATAACGAAAGTATCGAATCGAGTGCAGTCTGGTCCGTTTCGTGAGTCGACGTGCCTCCGATCAAAATGTCCTTGCCACTGCCACCGGAAATCTGGTCTTTGCCGCTGCCACCAATCAGGATGTCGAACGACCCTCCACCTGATAGCTGGTCGTTGCCGAAGGCACCGAGAAGAATATCTCGGCCGCTACGGCCAAGAATATTGTCGTTGCCGAAGCCACCATCCACGAAGTTGTCGCCTTCACCGCTCAGGATCAAGTCGTTTCCGAACTCACCGAATATCGTGTCGTTGCCAGGACCGGCTGCGATATCATCGCTTCCGTTGCCACCATAAATCGTCACGTCGTCACGGACATTGCCCGCTACAGAAATGCGATCGTTGCCGTCATCTCCGCGGATGATAACTTCACCCGTTGGTCGAAAGCTTCCATAGAAAACATTATTGACGCGGAACGCCAGTCCATCACCCGTGCGGAAGAGCATGATGCGGTCGCGGAAGCTGGTACCATTGGCAATCAAATTGCCGGCGCTATCCAAGAATACCGGCGGTTCAATGGTAACGTTGATAACTTGCGTTTCATTGTTGTTGTCGTCGTCAGTTGCTTGCACGGTGAATGTGTCGTCACCGTCGAATCCAGCAACGGGCGTGTAGAACCAAGCGCCGGTTGTCGAGTCGATCGCGGCACTGCCGTTAGCTCCTTGGCCGACCACAACGAAGTTGGGCGAAGCCATGCCATCGATCGGATCGGCGGCAGTTAGTCTACCAACGACGGGGCCGTTGCCAACCGTCTCGCGACCAGTCAGATCGCCGCCGAAAACAGCGGGATCGTTTTCTTGTGTAATTGTAACTTCGACTCGCACCGCTGCGGTTGCGGCGTTGCCATCGTCGACCTGCACGGTGAAGCTGTCGCCGCCGCTGAAGTTGGCAGTGGGCGTGTACACAATAGTCGGGGAGGCACCCGTTCCGGAAACAACCGCCGTACCGTTGGCGGCGTCGCCACCGGCAGCCAACGTCCAGGTCAACGTGTCGTTGTCTACATCCGTGGCATCGATTGTCACTGCGAAAGCGGTCGGCGCACCATCTTCGCTCATCGTGGTAGCCACCGGATTCGACTGAGAAATCACGGGGGCGTCGTTCACTGGATCGACTGTGACCGTCACGGTGATGGTATCGCTGAGCGAACCATCGGAAACTTCCACGACAAAGCTGTCTGTGCCATTGAAGTCGGCGATGGGTGCGTAGGTAATGGTTGGGCTCGCTCCCGTTCCCGACACTACGGCATTACCGCTGGAAGCTGCCGAATTGAGCGACCATGTTAACGCGTGACTCTCGGGGTCAGTAGCGCCGAGCGTCGGTGCCACGAACGCCGTCGGAGATCCATCTTCACTCATCGTAACAGCAACCGGTCCGACTCCCTGCGATATCTCGGGAGCGTCATTGGCACCAGCAACGGTTACACTCACGGTCGACGTATTGGAAAGCCCCGCGACGCCGAGATCGGCAAGGGAAGTTGCCATCCGCAGTTCGTCGAAGTACCAATGGTATGCTTGTACACCGCCCGTAGCTGCGTTGACCGCAATTTCCATGAACGCGATGTCGTCCGTGCTGGCGAAAACTTCGGCTGTTTGCGCCGAGATCGCTTCCGTCAAAGCCGCGTCACCGTCTTCCGCATAGTAAACAGTGACCAAGTCCGAGCCGGAATCGTTGGCCGTGATCTGAGCTACCACCAAGTAGGTCGAGTTGGCGTTGTAGTCTGAAACAACCGTCATCTCTTGATCGCGAAGATAGGCCACAATATCGTTACCTGCGAATCCAATGTGAACTCGAGCTTGCGAGGCGCTAACGGCTTGGTCCTGCACAAGCACACCATTCCCGAATCCAACTGAGTTGCGATCATTCGTCGCCGACTTGTCCGAGTTCAGCAGTGCGCTAATCCAGTATTCATCGGATACCGGCACGGCATCCAGACGGCGGGCGTTGTGACGGTGATGGCTCGACCAAGTACGAACGAGCCCATCTTCTTCTCCCGTAACAAGGTTGTGTGTAAGAGCGCCACCGGCATCTGCAGCCGAGTTGGAAGGTTCGATGATCGACGAGTTGGTGCTGATGCCCCATACATTTGAAGCCGAAAATCCAGTCGTTCCATTGGTCACACCAGGGTTATTCGATTTACCAAACCCTTCGTCGTGATCGTAAGCTGCACCGCCGTCCCCGGTCGCAGTCGTCAGGAAACTGTCTTCAGCAATACCAGCAAATGATCCAGGCGTTGCTAAGAATGTCGTCACATCAAAGCTAACCGACTGGGAATCCCCGGCGTCCAAGGCGTTAAAATCGACCGTCGGATCGTAGGTCAATGTCCCGTTGGTGTTCAGTGTCACGCTGCCATTGTTACCAGCCAATTGCTGCGGCACGTCCAAAGTGGGACTGACACCATCGATCTGGACAACCATGTCGCCGTTAGGAAACGCATTAACCGAATCGATAGTTACCGTCGAGTTTTCACTGGCGGTATAGTCGAGACCGGAGACAGTAACTGCGATGAGTTGATCGTTCGTATCGGAACCCGCTGTCGCTCTAATCGTGACTTGATAGACATTGTTACCATCACTGTCAGCCGGAGCATCGAATGCAGGAACGGCAACGAACTGTAGTTCGCCCGTTCCACTGTCGATCGTGAAATCGCCCGAGTCGGCAGCTCCACCGCTGCCGGCATCAACGATCGAATAAGCAACTGCTGCTGCATTCGCATCGATCGCCGTAACAGCGTGAATTATGCCCGTAATCCCCGCGGGAACTTCGACGGTCGAAACCGTTTCAAAGCGAGGATTGGGGAGCCCGATAATATTCAAGTCGCCGAAAGTTGTCGCCAGACGAGGCTCATCGACCCAGAAATGATAAGTGGCTGAACCGGCCGGATGATCTTCAACCGCCATTTCAAGGAAACTCAAATTAGCAGTCGACTGGAATGCCTCGGTTGCTTGGTTAACGAATGCGGGAGTGAGTTCAGCATCGCCATCGATTGCGAAATAAGCGCTGATCAGTTCGTCGCCTGTAGTGTCGGCTTCGATTTCTACCACGACGGCATAGGTAGTGTCGGCCGTGTAATCCGCGACGACTGTAAAGACGTCCGCACCGGCAAAGACGACGATGTCGTCGCCTTGAAATCCAACGTGAACCCGACCTTCGGTCAGATTCACAGGTTGATCGTTTGCGAAGCCCACTCCATTACCAAAGCCGATCGAATTGCGCTGACTGTTGGCCAGAGTATCGCCGTTCAGCAGGGCACTCATCCAATAGGTGCCAGAAGCGGGGACACCTCCATTGATGGGACGATAAACGTAACGATGGAAGTCGGAACGCATGCGTACCAACCCCGCCTCCTCGCCTTGAACGAGCGAATGATTCAGTGCTCCACCCGCGTCGGCAGCCGAGCTGGAAGTCCGGATAAGACCAGTGTTGCTGCCGGTCCAATCTTGACTCGCAGTGAACCCGGCCGTACCGCCTATTACGTCATCATTGATTCCGTTAATGAAAGCCACATCATCCGTGTATTGATCCGTGCCGTTTCCGCTAGGCGACGTTACAAAACTGTCCTCCGCCAGTCCATTAAAGACGGGCGCGACCCCCGTGCCTTGAATCGAAAAATTAAAGGGATTCTCTGTAGCGTCGTTATTGGCAATACTCACCGTCGCCGCTCGCAAGCCTGTTTGACTCGGATCGAAGTCGATCGTGAATGTTGTAGTTCCAGCCGGAGCCACCAATGCACTCGGCGAACTGCTGACGACAAACTCGCTGGCGTTAACGCCCGAGATGGTAATCGCGCCGACGGTGAGGTCCGCAGTACCAGTATTCTCGATCGTAAAGGTTTGAGTGCTCAATCCAACAACTTCATCCACGCCCCCAAATGCTGTTCCGTCTGCCGCGTCCGGTGTCGCGTCGCCATCCACAATGCTCGTCAGCGGCGCTCCCCCCTGGACATCGATATCGGCCGAGGCTGTAAAACCGAGCCCGTCGACTTCAATGGTAAAAGTCGAAGTGCTCTCGAAACCCGTGATGCCGAGGTCGCGAGCTGAAGTGCCCAAACGAGGTTCGTCAAAGAACCAGTGATATTCCTGAAGTCCTCCAGATCTGGCGTTAACCGCAATTTCTAAGAAGCTGAGGTCCGAAGTGTCTTGATAGACTTCCACTGGCGAGTCCACAAACGCGGTGATCAACGCCGCGTCGCCGTCGGCGGCGTACATCGCGGAAATGGAATCGACACCCACGATGTCGACCTCGATCCGCAAAGCGACTAAATAAGTTGTGTCCGCGGCATAGTCGACGACAATCGGGATAACTTGGTCCCGCGCGAAAACAACGAGGTCATCTCCTTCGAATCCGATGTGGACTCGATCCTGAGTTGTATTTACCGGTTGGTTTTCGGTCAAACCGCCAGCACCAAATCCGATGGAATTGCGAAGTGTTGGAGCCGCCTTGTCCGAGTGCACCAAGGCGCTGATCCAATATTCGCTTGACGATGGAATCGGAGCGTCGATTTGCCGACCGCTATGCCGGTTGTGGCTGGTCCAAGTCCGGACCATGCCAACTTCTTCTTCGCCAAGAAGATTGTGCGTCAGCGACCCACCATCGCCCATTGAGACGACGTTGGTGGCTTCAATAATCGACGTATTGGTGCTGACACCCCAGACCCTTGCCGCAGAAAATCCGGTCGTTCCGTTAGTTACCGACGGATTGGTTGATTTGCCGAAACCTTCGTCATTATCGTATGCAGCACCGCCATCTCCAGTCGCCGTCGTCAAAAAACTATCTTCCGCGATGCCGTTGAAGGGTCCAGGTGTGACGCCGATCGTGCCAGCCTCGAACGCGACCGATACAGACTCGCCTGCATTAAGTGTTTCCAGGTCGATTGTCGGGTCGTACGTTAAAGTACCGTCGCCGTTGAGCGTGACGGTTCCTTTTGAATTGGCGAGTTGAATGGTTTGCCCTGATGCAATTGGAGTCCCGTCAATTTCGACAACGTTATCGCCATCCGGAACAGCTGTGGGTGTCTCGATGGTGACTGCGGTGTCTTCGTCTGTGTGATACTCGGTACCCAGCACATTAATGGTCACGATTGCGGAGTTAGTATCGCCACCTATG
>JBLHLE010000558.1:0-5615 GCA_047620805.1 Pirellulaceae bacterium | reverse complement strand
AACACGATCCTTGCCAAGGTCAAAAACGACGGCAGCCTTGGTGGTTTCGCATTGACGTTGAAATTGGATGGTGATGCGACTTCATACGTTATTAGCGATAAGACGTGGGAAGCGGCGAAGGATAAAAGCTCTACTCAATGGGTGGCCGCTACGTCGCTCGGCAAGATGGGAATGTCGCCATGGCAAGATGTCTTTTCATCGGCGAAACCGCGTTTGGCAAGCAACGAATTGCGCAATGTCTTCAATGTATTGCCGGGCTTTCAAGTTGAACTATTATACACCGTTCCAAAGAACGACCTGGGTTCGTGGGTCTGTATCGCGTTTGATGACAAAGGCCGAATCATCGCATCCGATCAAGGAGCAAAGGGACTCTGTCTTATAACGCCTTCACCATTGGGCAGTGATAAGCCAACCACCGTTGAACCACTGGGCCTGAAGATGACTGGCGCACACGGCATGATTTACGCCTTCGGTTCGCTGTACGTTTCGGCCAACGGTGGCCCCGGCAGCGGCTTGTATCGAATTCGCGATACAAATGGCGACGATCGCTTGGACGAAGTCACCAAACTAAAAGAGTTTCGAGGTGGCGGTGAACACGGTCCTCACTCGTTGCGAATATCGCCCGACGGCAAATCGCTGTTTGTCATCGCCGGCAATCACACTGACCCGCCGAGCGATTTCAATCATAGCCGCTTACCCTCGAATTGGAGTGAAGACCTTTTGTTGCCTCGGCAATGGGATGCTAACGGACACGCCAAGGGAAAGTTGGCTCCGGGCGGTTGGATCGCCAAAACTGATCCCGACGGCAAGACGTGGGAAGTTTTCAGTGCAGGTTATCGCAACCCGTTTGATATGGATTTTAATGCCGACGGCGAACTGTTTGCCTATGATGCCGATATGGAATGGGACTTGGGCACTCCCTGGTATCGTCCCACTCGACTGAATCACGTTACCAGCGGAAGTGAATTCGGTTGGCGCAGCGGTACAGGGAAATGGCCTAACTATTTCGTCGACAGTTTACCGGAAGTTGTCGACATCGGTCCCGGCTCGCCCGTCGGTGTGACGTTTGGTTACGGCACGAAGTTCCCCGCGAAGTATCAGCAGGCGCTGTACCTTCTCGACTGGACGTTTGGAACGATGTACGCCATCCACTTGACGCCGTCGGGCTCGACGTATGTCGGCCAGAAAGAGGAGTTCATTTCTCGATCTCCGTTGCCGTTGACGGACGCTGCGGTTGGTCCCGATGGAGCTCTGTACTTCACCGTTGGCGGTCGTGGGACTCAGTCGGAATTATACCGAGTAACTTACGTCGGCAAAGAAAGCACCGCTGCGGCGGAATTGAAGAACGAGGAAGGTAAAGAACTACGTTTGATTCGAAAGTCGTTAGAAGCCATGCATGGTCCGCATCAAGGGGCCGATTCTGTCGCCAAAGCATGGGCTCAATTGAAACATGCCGATCGACATATCCGTTACGCAGCCCGAATCGCAATCGAACAAGCGGACGTAGCCCTGTGGCAAGACAAGGCGTTGGCGGAGTCGAATCCGACGGCGTCAATCGAAGCGCTCGTAGCCCTGGCTCGACAGGGCAAACCCGAACTCCGCAGCCAAGTTGTGGAGGCGCTGCAACGAATTGACTTCGCAAGTCTCGATGAAACGGGACAACTCAATTTGTTGCGAGCGTACTCGTTGGCCTTCATTCGGCTCGGCGAACCGGAACGCAAAGTGGCACTTCAGATCGCTGGCAAATTGGATTCGTTTTACCCTGCCAAATCAATGCCGCTTAACCGCGAACTGAGTCGAGTATTGTGTTACCTCAGTTCGACTAAAGTTGTCGATGCTACTCTGGCCTTGATGGAAACGGAAAAAGAAAGCGACGCGGAGAACATTGCGCAGCTGTTGGCTCGCAATGCTGGCTACGGCGGAACCATCGCGAATATGATTGCCAATCATCCCGAGTTGCAAAAGATACATTACGCGTTTGCCTTGCGAACGGTGAAATACGGTTGGACGCTTGAGCAGAGAAAGAAGTACTTCCAATGGCTTGACCAGGCAAAGGCGAAGAGCGGTGGAGCCAGCTACGTTGGCTTTATGAGTAACATTCGCAGTGAAGCGTGGGCCAATGTGACGGAGTCCGAGCGACTGGCGTTGGAGACGTCGACGCCAATTCCCGTCCCCAAAGTCGAGGAGCTTCCAAAGCCAAAGGGTCCCGGCCATAAATGGACTTTGGAGGAAGTTGTTCAGCTGAGTGGCAAATTGACTGGCCGCAATTTCGAGAATGGAAAACGTACTTTCGCCGCCGCTCAATGTATTAGTTGCCACCGGTTCATCGGCCAAGGCGGAGCACAAGGCCCGGATTTGTCCAACGTCGCAGGACGATTCAGCCTCAAAGATCTGGGTGACGCAATCATTAATCCAAACAAAGTGATCTCGGATCAGTATCAGCACTCCAATGTGACGACCGTGAATGGTAAAGTAATCACTGGTCGGATTGTCAGTGAGACAGACGAGCTTCTGACCATTGCGACGGATCCACTCGATCCCAGCAAGGTCGTCGACGTTAAGAAAAGTGATATTGATGAGTCAACTCCGTCAAAGGTTTCGCCGATGCCAGCGTCCACACTAGAGCGACTCTGCGAAGACGAAGTGCTCGACTTGCTTGCTTATCTGTTGTCTCGTGGCGACCCCGACAGTGTGTTGTTTCAATAGGTAGAGAAATGGCAGTCTCTTGTGCAATTTGTGGTGAAGAGCTACTGGGCTCCGTAAACCGGTGCTGGAAATGTGGCAACTTCGTCACGTCTCGTCCCGGAGATCTAGCGGTGCCACCAGTGCGAACTAAAGCCGCGACGCCGATTTTTATTCCTCCGGAGCCCGCGGCAAGCGACGCTCTTGCGGAGAGCGCGGAGACTTCAGGTGTTGGTGGGACAACGACTGCTAGTGAGATATCTGCTGCTCAGCAAGCTGGGGCTGTTGATGACGCCGCAAATCCTGCTGACGCCGCGCTATCCGCAGAGATAGTTGACGGCGGCGACTATGATACCGCCAGTGACGCTACTGCCAGTGACGCCTCGGCAAGCTTGCCGGAAACCGCACCACCACCAGATGCACTGGCACAAGACGCTCAACCGCCCGCTGTCGTTGCACAGCCACACTCGCCGTCACGAACGCAGACACCAACACAGGTAGTGGCCCCTTCGGAACAACAGATTGGAATTCACTTTCCCGGAAGTTCTTTGCCGGATCCGAGTCCACCTTCTCAAGAGGCTTTAGACACGCCGAAACTCGCTCAGCCAGTTGCCACTAGTCATTCTTACATTCCGCCGATGAAGCCAGCCTATTCGAATTCGTCGCTGGCAACAGCTGGCGCCTTCTCTTCGCTGGTGCTCGGTATGATTGCATTGGTGGCATCGTACTTCACGATTGCGTCGCTATTTCCGGCTGTGCTTGGGATTGCGATGGGCATTTGGGGGATCTTTTCCAATCAGCGAACTGTGGCACTGATCGGGCTCGCCTTTTGTGTGGTGGCTTTTGGAGCTGGCTTGTTCGGCGTCGCCATCTGGATTTTCGAGTCGATTTACGGGATCAGTCCATTCGATGAACGGGTGATTGAGATACCTAACTAATGTCCGCTGACGAAGCACCCGCTGACGAAGCACCCGCCGACGAAGCACCCGCCGACGAAGCACCCGCCGACGAAGCATCCCCTAACGAAGCATCCCCTAACGCATCACTCGCTGACCAACTACATGACGAGAAGAAGCGGATTCGGGCTGAGGCCTTTCGTCGTCGCAAGTCGCTCGTTGACCGCGCCGAGCGCAGTGAACGGTCGATGAGCAATTGGAACGCGGTTGTAGAATTGAGCGATGCGCGATGCGTCTTGTACTATCTAAGTCAACTGTCCGAAGTCGAAACGCACGAGACTGTGCGACGTGCGTTGTCGGGCGGGAATTCTGTGGTTGTACCGTGTTGCCGTGGACAGCGTCTTCACTTGTTCGAGTTGCGCTCTTGGGATGAACTCGCAATCGGCGCTTACGGGATACTAGAGCCAAGCCAACGGTTATGGTCGGACGGTTCCCGCGAGGTTGCGCCGTCGTCTGTTGATATTGCTATGGTCCCAGGTGTTGCATTCGATGCCGCAGGGGGACGGTTGGGGCACGGCAAAGGATACTACGACCGTTTGTTGTCTGAATTCACGGGCGCCATCTCGGTCGGCATTTCGTTTGAACTTCAGCTGTTTCCGAACGTCCCGATGGCCAGTCACGATATTGCTTTGGATTATGTCGTGACCGAGTCTCAAGTCATCAAAGTTGAGAGAAACCGGTAGATTGCGGTCTGCGGGGCTTCGTCGATTCGGACGGGTTGTCCCGATTGGTATGGTTCTTCCGAACCCGGGGAGGGCGACGGTTATATCTGTGGGGGTGTTAATTCTTGACGGTTTTTCCTGTCTTATAGTTTGACCAGGACCTTGTTGCACTGCAGATTTCTGTGTTGCCTTTTGGCAACACGAAGAGATTCGTCAACAAGGTGTTCAGAAAATGAAATGGTCACTCTTTAGAAAACGCGTGACTCGACGGCGGCGGGCCAACATTATTGTGTTGGCGGCGATGCTGATGGTCGTCATTATAGGGTGTATCGCGTACGCAGTTGACATTGGAATGATGACTCTGTGTCGGACGGAGCTACAGCGAGCTGCCGACGCTGCAGCATTGGCTGCCATTCGCGCAACATGGGGAGAGACCCCCGCCGCTGAAGCGTATACTGCCGCCCAGGAGGTCGCCTCGCAGAATACAGCACTAGGGCAACCGATCAACTTGGCGACCGCTGATGTCGAGTTAGGCGTCTGGGATTCGACTTCACTGACTTTTACTCCCACCGGCGCAAGTGCTGGAAACGCGGTCAGGGTTACCGCCCGCCGTACCGACTCGGCAACGTATTTTGGCCGTATCTTCGGCCGCGATACTTTTAACTCCGTTGCCAGAGCGATTGCCATGACCGAACCGCGAGACATCGCGATGGTCGTCGATCTATCGGGGTCTATGAACGATGACACCGAGCCGTGTTGGGGTTACGATGCGGTCGCAGCTAACTACGGTGCTGGGACTGCTACGACGTTGATGAACAACATCTATCAAGATTGTGGGATGGGCACGTTTCCGGGAAACAATCAATATGTTGGCAATGGCTTGGTCGCTCAAGATCAGTGGGCCTTCGCCGAACTGACCGACGACGATGGTCCCTTGGCCACTTCGGGAGTCATTTCTACTGTTGACAGTGAAACTACTCGTAGGCAAAAAGCCTATACGTGGATGATTGAGAATCAAATTGCGATCACGATGCCCAATGCGATTCCCGCTCCGACTGTGGCGAATTATGGATATTGGGAGAAGTACTTAGATTACGTTATGCAGCCGGTTTACATTGAGCCGCTCCCGCCACCGCCGCCGCCGCCACCACCGCCACCGCCCCACAATATCGTGTTGCCACCACATTCTGGAGGAGGAGGCATCTCGCCACCACCGCCACCACCGCCGCCGCACCATACGGCTCCGCCACCACCGCCGCCACACCACCAACCGTCGCTGCCACCGTTGCCGTCGGGACAGGGGTCCATCGACAGC
>JBLHLE010000557.1:0-5625 GCA_047620805.1 Pirellulaceae bacterium | reverse complement strand
ATTCACGAGATCTTCGTGAACCCCGACACACAGCGTTTGGCGGACCGAGAAGTTACTGCGGAGTTAGCGAATTATGAAACGGCGCGTGATAAGACGGCGGCCGACTTAAGAGCGCTGCGCACAAAGGTGGAGCAGCAGGTCGGGCCGGATGAGGCTGCGATTTTTCGAGTCCACGAGGCGATCCTCCACGACGCTTCCTTCACCAAGAAAATCCGCGACTGGATCGTAGAAGAACGACTCACGTCACAAGCATCTTTGCATCGCTTGCTCACTCAGTACACATCGATGTTCGCGCGTACTAAAGATGCATATATCAAAGAGCGCGTCAACGATGTCCGAGATGTCATCGTCCGGCTCAGCTCCTATCTTTCCGATGTGCTCAACCCTCAGACCGATGCAATTGTGGGACCGATCATTGTCGTGGCCGACGAGCTGTTGCCTTCGCACGTAGTTACACTTGGCGACATCGAAGTGAAAGGGATAGTGACGCAGTCCGGTTCTCAAACCAGTCACGCCGCCATCCTAGCTCGCAGTCGAGGCATTCCAGCAGTTTCGGGCGTTCGCGGAATCCTGCGGCAAATCAAAACCGGAGATTCGATTATCGTGGACGGCCGAGAAGGCCACGTCATTATCAATCCCGATTCCGAAACATACAGCGCCTTCGCTAAGCTCGAACGCGAATACGTCGTCTTCCACAATCAGCTGGCCGAGAATAAGGATCAACCTGCCGTTACTGCGGATGGCATTGAGGTGTCGCTGCAGGCAAATATCAACGGCGTTTCCGATGTCCAAGCGGCTTGTGCCATGGGAGCCTCTGGCGTTGGGCTATTTCGTACCGAATACCTCTACCTTGCGCACCAAGACGTTCCAGACGAAGAAGAGCAACTAGCGGTCTACCGAGAAATCGTCGAAAAAAGTCCACAGAACGTCGTCACGATTCGAACGCTCGACATCGGAGGCGATAAGACGATCCCCTATCTTGGACACTCGCACCAAGAGGCTAACCCGTTTCTGGGTTGGCGAAGTATTCGGTTGTCATTTGAGCACCCCGAGTTTTTTATGACGCAGCTACGAGCCGTATTGCGGTCCGCTGTCGATTTACCAAAGGGTGGTTGCGTTAGCCTGATGTTCCCCATGATCACCACGCTCGAGGAAATTCATCGCGTTCGCAGCATGGTTCGCAAGGCGGAGCGTCAACTGGCGGATAGCAACATTCCGTTTGGAAAAGTTCCCATTGGAATGATGCTGGAAGTGCCCGCAGCCGCAATCACCATCGATTCAATGCTGGATTCCGTTGACTTTGTTTCCATTGGCTCGAATGATCTCATTCAGTACTTGATGGCCGCTGATCGCGATAATCCGAAGGTCAGTCACTTATGCCAGCCGCTGGCACCAGCCGTCCTTCGAATACTTAAGATGGTCGTCGAAAGTTGTCGAGCCGCAAATAAACCGCTCACCTTGTGCGGCGAAATGGCTGGGCAACCGAGAGCGTTCGTTCTGCTCTTCGCTATGGGCTTGCGGAACTTCAGCATGAGTCCAGCATTCATTCCTTCGATCAAAGAACTCGTCTCGCGGTTGACCGAAAAGAAGGCGACGGAGATTCTGCGACACGCGCTGAAGCTGAAAACAACTAACAATGTTAAACGCTATATGTCGCAAATGATTGAAGAACTTGCCCCCGATCTCAAGCTTCTTGAAACGGCGTAACGCTGGACGCCTGCAGGGCTCTCACAAAAAAAACATGCGGAACAACTAAAAAAGGCGAGTGGAACTTAATTCCACTCGCCTTTTGGTTTTGCTCTTAAGGATTTTGTTTAGCTCAGTTTAGCCGAACAGTTCCCCGATTGCGGAATCAAAGACGTTGGCGTCGATAGTTTTGATTACCAGTTCATCCAGTTCGCTGTCGTCTACTTCGTTCTCCATCATTTCGAAGGCTCGAGCCACGCGAACGTCGGGTCGCAGGGGGCCGAACGATTGCTCTTCAGCTTGCTCGATTGCGTTCGTTTCTGCGGCTGGGCTGACGCCAGCGTCCGTGCGAATGTCGACAGTCGCTTGAGCTACTCCTTCGCCTACCTCAGGATTGGCTCGGTCGTTGAGTTCGTTGACGATTTGGAGCACGTCGGTCGCTGTAACCGAGCCGTCGCCATCGACGTCGTAGAACGGCGGTGGTGTGGCGGGTGCAGCCGGCACTTCGCTACCGTTGGAGTTGATGTAGTTGATGACGATCAGGGCATCCAAAGGTGAAACGCCACCGTCCCCGTTAACGTCAAGGTTTAACAGCGGATTTTGCCACTTGCTGCGATCGAGATTCAGCGTAACCAAGACCGGATCGGATAGGCCGCCGTCAGTATCTTCAGCTCGATAGGTGAAGCTGTCAGTTCCGATTGCGGTCGTCGTCGTGTCGTAGGTAAATGTTCCATCGAGATTCAAAGTGAGGTTGCCGTTAACTGGCGGCGTTGCGAGCTGTGCCGTCAGTCCGGAGCCCTCTGCATCGGAGTCATTAACCAGTACGCTCGAACCGTCCAGCTGGCGTCCAATGAGAACGTCGTAGGAATCGTTTCGACCAACTGGGATGTCGTTGACACCAATTACTGTAATCGTGACTGTCGCAGTGCTCGTCCCACCGAAAGCGTCGCGAACGGTGTAGGTAAACGTGTCGATCGACGGCTCGTTCACTTTCAATCCATCGAATCGTCCGCGTGGATCGTAATTGACGGACAATCCGTCGCCAGTCAAGAGCACTCGGCCAATCGTTCCAGCACTGCCGACGTCGACAACTGTTAAGGCATGGCCTTCGCTGTCGGTGTCGTTGGCAATCACGTTGATCGAAATGCTGGTGTCTTCATCGGTAGTGCCGCTGTCGGCGTTGCCGGTCGGATCTTCGTTGAATCCACTAATAGTAACTGTGACCGAGCCAGTGCTGATCGCACCAGAGTTATCTTGAACAACGTAGGTGAACGTGTCGGTAGCGGTTTGACCGACAGTCAAGCCGCCGAATTGTCCGTTCGGGTCGTAGACAACTTCGCCGTTGACGATGTCGACCGTACCTGCGGTGCCCGTGTCGTTGACGCCAAGCAGCGTCAACATGTCGCCGTTGTCGACGTCGATGTCGTTAGCCAAGACATCGATGGATACTGGCGTGGAGTTATCTGTTGCCGCACCAGCACCAGCATCGTCGCTTACCGCAATGGGGCTGTCATTGGTACCAGTGATGGTGACCGTGACAGTTGCAGACGTGAATCCGCCATTGTTGTCTCGAACAATATAGAAGAACGAATCGGAACCGAGTTGACCGTCGGCGAGTTGGTCGAATTCACCGTTGGGATCGTAGGTGATCGTTCCCGCGGTAAACGGTCCAACGGAGCCAAGTGTACCGAAGTCGTTGATCGTGCTGATAACCAAAGCGTCGCCGTCCGGGTCGATGTCGTTTGCCGCAACGTCGATATCAATCGCGGTGTCTTGATCCGTACCGGCGGTGTCGTTTACACCTGTTGGATTTGAGTTTAGTCCGGAGATTATGATCGTCACGGTGGCCGTTGCGGTCGCTCCGCCCGGGTCTCCTACTGTGTACGTGAACGTGTCGGTGTCTGTACCGCCAAGGGGGACGTGTTCAAACTGACCATTCGGTAGATAGGTGAAGCGAGAGGTGGAGGAATTGAATGTCACGCTACCAGACGCCGTCGAAGGATTGAATCCGACGATCGTAAGTTCGGCGTTGGTGTTATCTGGATCGGTGTCATTCGGGAGGACGTTGAATGTCACTCCGGTGTTTTCGTCCGTGCCAATCGTATCGTCTTGTGGTGTTGGGTTGTCGTTCAGCCCAGTGACCGTAATCGTCGCTGTCGCCGTGTCCCGACCGAATTGGCCGTCGCTAATGGTATAAGTGAAGCTGTCTTGGATCGACTGGCCACTGCGTAGCAGTTGCAACGCGGAGGCGTCTCTCGGGTCGAAGCTGAACGATCCATCCGAATTGACGATGACTGCTGCCCCGAGGGTCGACGTTGCATCGAAGTTGACTACGCTCACATTGCCGGGCGTTTCCGCATCCGTGTCGTTGGTTAGTAAGCCGAAGCCGGTGTCGACAGTCAGCAGGGCATCTTCGGAGATCACATACCCACTGTCGTTGCTCGCGGTCGGAGGTGAACCGATTGCTAACGGCACTTGGTAATCTTCGACTTCGCCGTCCGATGCCAAACCAGTTGACAGCAAGCCACCGGTGGTGCTGAATCGGAAACGTGTGTAGGTCGTCGTTCCGAGCTCAATTCCGCCGGGAGCGCGGAAGGCCATTCTGTTCGGTCCCACTGTGCCGTTTGGCGCTGCGAATACTTCCGCACTAGCGAAAATCTGCTCGCCGGCGTCGTCCCAGTCGCCATCTCGGTTGTAGTCGACCCAGGCGTCGATCAAGCCATCCACTGAGACGGTGACTTCGATTGGAGTGTCGACGAACGGATTGACGATGCCGAGGAAGACAACACCGTCGTCCAAAGCGTCGCCGTCCGCTGCGAGGTTTTGCAACGCCTCTGACTCGACGTCCACACCGGAGCCAAGGAAGGTTTGTCCACTGAGAACGTGAATGGCACCGTTGCTGCGGAAGAGAGTTGGGAATTCGGGGTCGGGAGCGTCGCCGAAGTCTAAATCGACATCGCCCAACACGATCGAGACTTTCGTTTCACCGGAGAACTGATTGGGTTTCAGTTCGTTTCCAGCGAAGTCGGTGATCGCACCAATCTGAGTCAGGCCATTTGGAGTTAAGCCAAACACGCCGTCCACGTCGTTGATCGCAATCGCACCTTCGACAACTACCAATTCCGCTCCGCCCGGCGAAGCGACCACGCCGTCGAGACGGGGACTGCTGTTGATGGTGTCGATCATCTGAACCGCCATTTGCGTTCCAGTGAATTCCAGGAACGGTTGGTAAACAATGGGGATCGATGCTGGTTGCCCCGCCTGTCCGAGTTGGATCAGATTGGTGTCGATGGGGATTGTCAAAACGTGGACGTTCGTACCGCCCAGCGTGATGATTCCGTTGCCATCGTTGACGGGCTCCAGATCCAAATTAAGGTTGCTGATCGCAGCGACAATCGCGTTGGCAATGTCGTCCGTCGTGCTCGCTGCCGTAATCGGAATTACGTTCGGGCTGGCCGAACCGACAAGTGTGGCGTCGTCAATTTGGTCGAACTCAAATACGAAGCTAGTGTTGCTCGCATTGTTGGCCAACGTGAACTGCATGGCATCAATGATTCCGACAGGTGCACCCGCTACGGTGGGGATGCGAATTCCCCATGCGGGGTTCACGCCAGGGGCCCCTTCGATCAACACTCGTCCGCCGCTGCCGGAAACGTCGACCAGGTGAGCAATCGTGCCGCCCAAGTGGACTCGACCGTCGCCCAACGCCAATGCGTCAAGGCCTGCATCAGAGCCGTTGATGGCCGCCGCGATGGCCGCCGCGATGTCAACGTCGGTCTGTGACTGATCGAACGGGATGATGTTGTAGTCTGGCAACGTGTCTTGGTTCAAGTCGACGAAGATCGAATCAGAGTTGAACTCAAATACTTCGACCGAAGTTCCATTGTCGATGGTGAAGATGTCACCATCCACGATGCTGTCGATCGCCAAGCCAGTGGT
>JBLHLE010000556.1:0-5626 GCA_047620805.1 Pirellulaceae bacterium | reverse complement strand
AGTTGGATCAGTACATTCCCCTCCTCGGTCCCCCAGCAAGCATCAGGCTTCAACCGCCGAAGTCGAACCAGTTGGGCTTGAGACGATCCCGATACGACCAACCAAGAACAGGTGAACATGAGAGATCCGAAAATGGACGCGACGAGCCAAAATTCCACGCCGCAAGGCTCGCCGCTGCGAAGCCTCCATACTGATAGCTTCGCGGAACTGCTAGCGCAGTTGGAGGTGTCGGTCATCGTTTCCACGTATCAGGCTGGCTTCCTGATCGTGCTACGACACGACGGTTCGGCGGTCAACACTCACTTCCGCAACTGCGAACGACCGATGGGACTGGCCGCGAGCGGCAACCGGCTGGCGGTAGGTGCGGCCCGCGAGATTGTGCAGTTTCGCAATGTGGGGGATGTGGCTGCCAAGGTGGAAGGACCGCAGCCGCACGATGCCTGTTATCTACCGCGCGAAGTGCATATCACGGGCGACATTGACATCCACGAAATGGGCTGGGGAAAAAGTGTCGCGGGCGATCTCTCGGCGGGTGTTAATCACAATGGCACTGACGACTCGGAGTTGTGGCTGGTCAACACTCGATTCTCCTGTCTTTGCACCATCGACCGCGATCATTCCTTCGTGCCGCGTTGGCGACCGAGTTTTGTTTCCGGATATTCTCCTCAGGATCGCTGCCACTTAAACGGTATGGCGATGGTGGATGGGCTGCCGCGCTACGTGACGGCGTTGGGCGAAACCGATTCGGCGGCGGGCTGGCGGGAAAACAAAGCCCGTGGCGGCGTTTTGATCGATATCGAATCTGGTGAATTCATCTCTCGTGGCCTTTCGATGCCCCATTCACCGCGGTGGTACAACGGCAGACTTTGGTTGGCCGAGTCCGGTGACGGCAGTCTGGGCACGGTTGACTTGGCAACAGGCCGTTACGAGGCCGTCAGCAAGCTGGATGGTTTTACACGAGGCGTGGATTTCATCGGACCTTACGCCTTCGTCGGAATCTCGCAAGTTCGCGAGTCAGCGATCTTCAGCGGCATCCCGATCACGGAACGCCTGAAAGAACGAATCTGTGGCGTGTCGGTAGTCGATTTGCGGAGCGGCCAGGAAGTGGCTTTCGTCCGGTTTGAGGATGCAGTTCAGGAGATCTTCGCCGTCCAGATCGTGCCGCATCGGTTTCCAGAGATTCTGGAGTTTAGCAACGACCTGCTGAGCAATAGTTATGTGCTGCCGGACGAAGCGCTGAATCAGGTGTCATGGGTCGAACCGCGGGAAGAAAAGGAAAAGAACTGACAGGCGGTTCTCGCTTCCGGGGCACTTTCCATCCACAAGGCCAAACGAGCCGCAGTTCGTCGGAGGCTGACGATTAGCAGACGTCTTCCGCACCGCGTCTTCCGCACCGCGTCTTAGCGAAGCAAGTCGATGTTTAGCAAGTCGATGTTTAGCTTTTCGTTTTCAACTTGATCGCGGGCGAGTAGCTCTACTGTTTCATCTAGCTCGACGTCGTCGAGCAGGAACGCTACAGCGGGTGCGGCCTTTGCTTGAGCCTGTTCGACAACTTCCGGTTCGTCGCCTTCCGGTTCGTCGCCTTCAAATTCGACGTCGATTCTCTCGCCTTCAGCTTGGATCGGTCGTACGTACAAACCGAAGACTTCAAAGTTGAGATAGTTGATCAACTGAATTGCATCGAGGAAGTCGAGTCGGCCGTTTCCGTTGACGTCTATCAACCACTCGGGTGCATCCGGAGCGTTCCGCTCTGTCGGCAGAGCTCCCAGACCGCGATCGATAATTGCGTTGATAACCAGCAACACATCGCGCGGGATGACGCTGGTGCTCTCATCTGTGTCGAAGCGGTTAACTGGATTCTGCCACAGTGGGATTTGCACATCGATCGAAACGGTGGCGGTGTCGGTGCCGCCGTTGCCGTCGCTGACGGTGTAGCTGAACTGTTCGGGGCCGCTGTAATCGGTTGGCGGCGTGTAAATGACCTCGTCGCCGCTAATAACAGCCGCGCCCCCTTGCGATGGCGAAGTAACGGACAGCAGGATGAAGGTCTCGCCTGAGTCCGGCAGGATGGAGTCGTTGGCGGTGACGTCGAGCGAATCGGTATTGTTGATGGCAACGGTGAAGTTGTCGTCGCTGGCGGTTGGCGGATCGTTAATGCCGCTGACGGTGACCGATACAGTCGCCGATTCAGTGCCGCCAATGCCGTCGGATACCGTGTACCCAAATGAATCGTTACCGGCGAAGTCGGCGATCGGCGTGTAGTGGATAGTTGTAGCGAAGATTGACACAGAACCATGGCTGGGAGTCGTGGCCGAAAGTATCGATAGTGATTCCCCCGTGTCCGGCGCGAAGGAGTCGTTTGCCAAAACGAGAATTGGGTTCGCGGTTGAATCTTCTAGGACGGTCGCAGAGTCGTTGCCGAGCGTGGGTGGGTCGTTAACACTGCTGACGTTGACGGTCACCGTCGCGGTCGCTGTGCCGGAGTTGCCGTCACTTAAGGTGTAGGTAAACGAATGAGTGCCGAAGAAATTGTCTGCTGGAGTGTAACGCACAAAGGCGCTGTTTCCCGCTCCGAACAGTTGCACGTCGGTACCCGCGACGCCGCTCAAGACCAGTTGATTTCCGTCGATGTCCGTGTCGTTCTGTAAGAGGTTGGCCGCCGTTAGATCGAGCTGTTCATCTTCGTTGGTTGACCGCGTGTCGTTGTTTCCGACCGGCGAGTCGTTGACCGCGCTAATCGAGACTTGGACGGTTGCGGTATCTGTGCCACCGAAGCCGTCGCTCAACGTGTAGCGGAATTGGTCATTGCCGTTGAAATTCGATTGTGGTCGGTATCTCAGCTGAGTTGCATTGATCGCGGTGACCGTCCCGTTGCTTGGATCGGTCGTGGCGATGATCGACAGTTCGTTGTTTTCTGCATCGCCGTCGTTGCTTAGCAGGGTGGCAATGTTGATCGACAGATCGGTATCTTCAGTTCCGCTCGCCGTATCATTGGACGCCACGGGAGCGTCGTTAACACCTGCGATAGTTACCTGCACGATGGCCGTGTCTGTTCCGCCGCGCTGATCGCTAACGGTATAGGTGAAACTGTCGGTTCCGAAATAGTCGTCTTCGGGAGTGTACGTAATCGTTGTGCCATTCAAGGAGACGGTGGCGTGGTTCGCACCGACTACGTTGGTGACGACCAAATTGGCGTCGTCAAGATCGGTGTCATTTTGTAGCAATGTCGACGCGGAAATCAGTTTCACTGTGTCTTCGGTCGCGGACGCACTGTCGTTGCTGGCTTGCGGTGGGTCGTTTGTGTCCGAGACAGTAACCGTTACGGTGGCCGTGCTCCGCCCTCCAGTTCCGTCGGTGACGGTGTAGGTGAAACTGTCGGTCCCAGAGAAGTTTGCCGACGGCGTGTAGCGAATATTCTCGTCGTCATTTTGGACGACTGCCGTTCCGTTGGTAGGCTGAACAACTGACAGGACACTTAAAAACTGCCGAGCAAAACTGGTGGTGCCGTTGTGATCGAGAATGCCGTCGTTGGCAACGACGTTGAAAGTTGTGGCATTGTCCTCGGTTGTTGTCGCGAGGTCATCGAATGCGAGTGCCACACTTCCAGGTGTTGGGAGACGGCCCAACCATCCGCTGGCGTCATTGCCCCATGCTCCGACTCCCACACGCGTCAAAGATTGTCCGAGTTCATTGGCCTCGATCGGCCAAGGTGACTTGTCGTTGTAGTCGACCGTGTCTTCCGACGTGGCTGGGAAAAGATCGAGCTCATCCGGGGGAGCGTCAAGCGGGGGATCGTCGGGGCGGGATAGCCAGACGTGCTCGCCCTCATTTCGTAACCGACCGTTGTAGGGGCCGAGCAACTTGACGCTGGCGTCAATGCCGTAGATGTTGCGAAACCCGGTCAGCTTCGCCGCGTTCAAAGAATCGTTGGGATCGAATGACACCACGACAACGATTCCATGTGCGGGAATTGACTCTCCCGCTGGGAATGCGAAATCAATTCCATCGAGCAACTGCCAATGGTCGAGGTCGGCGACAGCGAAGTTCTGCGGGTTGTAAATCTCGATAAACTCCGCGTCCTCAGCCAATAATCCATTGGTCGGAAGTGGTGGACCGTACATGACTTCGCTGATGACAAGCGGTCCGACGGCCGGCTGGCTATTGGCTTCGCCCAGTGTCCGCGATTCCAATCTAACGATGTTGTCTTTTGGAGTTGGCCAACGTCCGAAAGACTGACCGTTGAGAGTTGCGGGTAACGAAGCATCGTTGATGAACTGAAGTGGTCTGCCGTTGGCGTCAGCGGAAAGCAGGAAAACCGTGTCGCCATGAGCAGCGTCCAATGCAAAGGCATTGACGCCAACTCTAAACTCTCTCTCGTCAAATACGAGATACTCCCCCGACTGTAAAGTGGTGTTCGCGGGAATTTGGAACTTCAAGTAATCGACGTCCTCGTCGCTTAAGTACCAGTTACTGATATCAACCGGGCCATCGCTCGCGTTGAAGAGTTCAATGGAGTCAAACAGCGGAGGGTCGGTGTGGCTGACCAATTCGTTGATGACGATGTCGACCGGGTTCGTGCTCCCCAACGCGCCAGGGGATCCAAAAACGTCGCGGCTATTGCGATAATTGTCCCCGTCGTTATAGTCGCCAGCGACATCCTTGACTTCCAAGGAGCTACCGAACCCATCCGCTCGGGTCGGAAACGCGGATCCGTTTGCAGAACCATCGGTGTAGATGAATGTATGAATCACGACGCCATTGGCGTCCACCATGGTGAGCTGGTCGGTTGTGTTCCCGAGTCCACTCAACACGAATTCACCGGCGACCGGAAGTCCCACACCGTAGCGAATTTCAAAGGCTGCTTTATTGCGAACGGCCAGCACATATTCGCCAGGATTGACTGATGCAATTGTGCCGTCGGAGAAGTTGAAACTCAGTCCAAGTGTGAAGTGAACGTTGGCCAATTCAAGGACTTCGCTACTCACATTCTGGAATTCGATGAACTCGAAATCATTTTCAACCAATAGGCCGTTGATGTCGAGTTCGGATGCAAGTGGGGCGTAGGGGTTGTAATTGATTTCCGTAATTGCGAACGATCCTGCCACGGCGGCTGCCAATAGTTCGCGCGCTTCGAGCGGTTGGAATTCCAGTCGGCGCGTGCGGCTTCTACGACGACGACGCGGCAACGAATTTCGTTGCCGCGACGTTTTAGATTCGAGTTGCGCGGTTGTACGATTTAATCTCGCCATCTACGCCCTTTTGACAATATTTACAAAATGCTGTCGAGATCAAAATCACCGAGCAAGTCATTAGTTTCGGATTCTTGTTGATCGATTTCATTAAACACCGTGTCGACGATACGATTGCGTTTCAGGTTTTGGTCGAACAGGCCGTCCGATTCGTAGTTGCTGACAACTACATCGTCGAGATTTTGTTCACCGTCATTACTCGCGTCTGCGAAGGACGTTGGATCTATGTAGTTATAGATCTGTTCGCCCTGGATCTGTTCGCCCTGGATCTGTTCGCCCTGGATTTCTGTTTGCCCGCTATTGAAAGCGTTGACGAGCATCAGGACGTCGTCGGGGAACATGTTGTTGTCGCCATTGGGATCGATAAAGGGTGGCGG
>JBLHLE010000555.1:0-5627 GCA_047620805.1 Pirellulaceae bacterium | reverse complement strand
AGCAATTGGCGCAAGCTTTAGCCGAGCAGTTGGGCATGCAAGTTGTCACTTTAGGTGACGCCCCGATTGAAGCTGAGATCCGTGCGGAAATCAGCGAAACGATGGCCCAACTGTATCGGGTCATCCCAATTCGCAAAGACGGAAATTCGCTCACCGTCGCCACGTGCGATCCCCAGAACCTTTCAATTCAGGACGAGTTGCGGACGTTTTTGGGCTACGACATTCAAGTGGTGGTCGCCACCGAGCGCGACGTTCGTGCCTCGCTCGACCGCTACTATGCAGCGGCAGGCGAGAGTGTGGAAAGTATCATCGGCATTCTTGAGGACGACGACGATCTTCGCGCTCAGGCAGCAGCTTTAGCGGGCGACGGTCCGATCGACCTGACAAGTGCCGAAGCACTGGCCGACTCCGCCCCCGTCCGCAAACTTTTGAACATGGTTTTGCTACTGGCGATCAAGGACCATGCCAGCGATATTCACTTCGAGCCATTTGAAGACGAGTTTCGCATTCGCATCAAAGCGGACGGCGTGTTGTATGAAATGGTTCCTCCGCCACGACACTTGGCGTTCGCAATTACGACGCGGATCAAAGTGATGTCGAATTTGGACATTGCCGAACGCCGGATGCCGCAAGACGGTCGTATCGAATTGACCGTCGGCGGACACCCTGTGGACTTGCGCGTCAGTGTCTTGCCAACGATGTTTGGCGAGAGCGTCGTTATGCGAGTACTCGATCGTTCGGTCGTTTCGCTGGACTTGAACAAAGTCGGCATGAACCAAGAGACGATTGCGGAATTTCGCAAGGTCGCAAATAAGCCGAACGGTATTGTTCTGGTCACGGGTCCGACCGGTTCGGGAAAAACGACAACGCTATATTCCGCGCTCAGCGAATTAAATAACATCGAAGACAAAATTATCACCACCGAAGATCCGGTGGAATACGACATTGAAGGGATCATTCAGATTCCCATCGACGCGGATATTGGCGTAACGTTCGCCGCTTGCCTGCGAGCGATTCTTCGCCAAGACCCCGACAAGATTCTGGTCGGCGAGATTCGCGACTTGGAAACGGCGGAAATTGCTATTCAATCGGCACTGACTGGTCACATCGTGTTTAGCACACTGCACACGAACGACTCGCCCAGCACGATTACACGTCTGAAAGATATGGGCGTCCCGACGTTTTTGATCACGGCAACGGTCGAAGCCATTTTGGCTCAACGACTCGTTCGTCGAATCTGTAGCAAGTGTCGCGAAGAAACGGAACCCGTAGAAGACATGCTCGGCGAAATTGGACTCTCGATCGACGACGTCGAAGGCAAGAAGTTTTATCGCGGACGTGGTTGTGACGCCTGTAATAACACGGGCTACAAAGGTCGCGTCGGCTTGTTTGAATTGATGATTCTCAATGACGATCTTCGCAACATGATCATGAACAACTGCTCCACCGATGAATTGCGGGAAAAAGCCAGAGGCTTTGGCATGGTAACTCTGCGAGACTCGGGAATCAGTTTCATGCACGACGGAACTACAACACTCGAGGAGGTCGTTCGGGAAACCGTCTTGGACGCCTAACCGACAACCGACCGAATCGCGATATGGCGAATCCATATCAATTAGAAAACGCATATTTTGAACACCGGAACATTACTAACGAGTCACACGGGACGAGCGACAACCATCGCTACTCCCACAACGACATCGCATACGAGGAATAGTCATGCCTACGTTTCAATTTGAAGCAATGGACGCCACGGGTCAGGAGATTCGCGACGTAATCGACGCGGCGACGGAGGAAGAAGCGCAAACGACGATTCGGGCGATGGGTTACTTCGTCACCAGGATTTCGGTCAAGAAGCAGAAGGCGGGTACAACCACCTCGGCTGCTGGCGGAGCGAAAAAGAAGAAGCGTTCATTTGCCGTTGGTGGAGCCAGCAGTCGTCAACTGACCACCTTCACTCGCAACCTGTCGATTCTGCAAGATGCCGGCCTGCCGATTCTCCGCAGTCTGAGAATTCTTGAATTGCAGGCCAAGCCGGGGAAGCTCAAAAACTCGGTACTCGATGTCTGCGAAGAAATCGAAACGGGATCGACTTTGTCCGAAGCGATGGCGAAATCGCCGAAGGTCTTTAGTCGTCTCTATGTGAACATGATCAAAGCTGGTGAAGCCGGTGGTGCTTTGGAGGTTATTCTCCGCCGCTTGGCCGACTTCATGGAGCGTTCGGAAGACTTGAAGCGAAAGGTCAAAGGCGCTTTGATTTATCCGGTCGTGGTCGTGTTGATCGCGGTTCTTATCTTGACGTTCATCATGTGGAAGATCGTACCGGTCTTCGAGAAGATGTTCGTCGAGTTCGATTTGGAACTGCCGCCGCCAACGCAAGTTCTCATCGCCCTTTCAACGGCGGTGGTCAAGGGTTGGTTCTTGATTCCGTTGATTCCGCTCACGATCCTGTTATTCCTGAAACTGCTTTGCAAGTTTAGGTTTGGCCGCGCGGGTTGGGACACCTTCGTTTTGCGAATCCCGATCTTCGGACCATTAGTCGAGAAGAACATTATGGCTCGAACCACTCGTACACTCGGTACGCTGGTCGCCTCGGGTGTTCCGATTCTCGAAGCGTTGAACATTACGAAAGAGACCGCCGACAACTTTGTCTTCGAGCGACTCTACGGTCGAGTTAGTGATGCGATTCGCGAAGGTGAAACGATCGCTCAACCGATGCGGGAGAACTCGCGACTCGGTTTCCACCCCATGGCCTTGTTCTTCTTCTGTTTCTTCGCCTCGGTACCGTTCATGCAAGTCGCTCTGCTGCCAAATGTCTCGAAAGACTTGAACATGATCCAAGCGTCCGGCACGATGTGCCTGGTCGCCAGCTTGTTGGCCGCCCTCTGGTACATGCTGAAGATGCGCGACCAGATCGTTAACGAACTGGTGATCAATATGGTCGACGTGGGTGAAGAAACCGGCGAACTTGACAAGATGCTTTACAAAGTTGCGGATACTTTCGATGAAGAAGTTAAAACAATGACGGACGGCATGATGAAATTGATGGAACCGCTGATGATCGTCTTCCTAGGCTTCGCCGTCGGCTTTATCGTGATTTCGTTGTTCATGCCGTTGGTCAGCCTGCTGGAAGGCTTGGCCTAATCAGCTCGGCAAGACAAGTACCGCCAAAATGGGCATAATGTCCTCCACGGGAACAATGTCCTCCACGGGAACAATGTCCTCCACGGGAACAATGTCCTCCACGGGAACAATGTCCTCCACGGGAACGAAGGCAAACAAGGATCCAATCGCAAGACAAAGGTTGAGAAAATGAAAACGGGACGAAGAAGTCGAAGCGCGTTTACCTTGGTGGAAATGCTGGTTGTGATAACCATCATTGGTATCTTGGCAGCGTTAGTGTTGACGGGAATCTATGCGGTTCTCCCGGCGGTCTACAAATCTATAATTTCAACGGAGACAGCGACATTGTCGCAAGCAGTTGAACGTTACAAGATTGAATACGGCGATTATCCGCCAGACTTCACCGATCTCAATACTGTCAAACGCCATTTGCGCAAGATCTTCCCGCGCAATGCCGCAGCCGTGGTTGATTCGCCAGAATATTTGGCTTGGCAGGATGCGGTAGGGAAAATCGATCCAGCCGAGGCGCTCCCGTTCTGGCTGGCGAGTGTCAGCAGCGACCCTATTTTCCCACTCACCAGCGGATTAGATCCAAACTATCCGTTCATCAAACAGAGCAATCGCAAAGTTTGGTTCGACTTTGATCAAAGCCGCCTATCGGATGTCGATGGCGACGGTTACCCGGAATACTATCCGAAATTCAGTAATCAAGCTCCTTTCGTCTACTTCGATAGCCGCAATTACGATCATGCTCGCGCCAGCTATCCTCAGCAAGCGTTCACAGATGCCCAAGGTAACGCGTATCCGGCGACCGCGTTTATGGGGCAAATCGAATTTGAAGGAATCGCACGTCCATATCACGAGCGCATTCCCTACGACGCCAATGGCGACAGCCAACTCAACTACTTCTTCGTCGACGCCAAGAAGTTCCAAATTATTGGCGCTTCTCTGGACGGACACTATGGTACCAACCCAGCAGACGTTTCGAGTTCGCTACTAGACAATGTTCGCGTCTACCCAACAGGGGAAAACTACACCATAAACGACGCCGACAACATTACGAGTTTTTCAGATGGCCAAGTCTTGGCAGATGGAATTCCAGAATGATGATGTCCCAAATCCACCGCAAATCGATTGCCCAAAACAGCCGACGACGAGCTGCTTTCACATTAGTGGAAATGCTGATGGTCATGGCCGTGATTGCGCTATTGGCGTCTGCCACGTTGTTTTCAATGTACAGCGTTTTAGAGAGCGCCAAGCATAAGCGGACCACGTCGCAAATTGCCAGACTGCATAAAATCTTGATGTATCGCTGGCAATCGTATGCAACGCGAACAGTGCGGTTGAATCCCAATGTTGCCGAACGAATGACTCGAGCCGAACTGGGCGAGCAAAGGCTGTTCGCGCTTTGGGAAATGCAGCGGATGGAAATGCCGGAGCGTAAGACTGACATTATTGATGGCCGAGCGAGTTGGCTAGTTTCCGATCCGGCACTGTGGACTTCGTATCGTCGACAATTGCTTGCGGAGCTCGGTCCCGATTGGCAGACGCTGTGGACTGCGGAGCATCAGAATGCCGAATGTCTTTACCTGATCATTTCAAACATGCAAATTGGCGGTAAGAACGGGCTCGACTATTTCACGCCCGCCGAGATACATGACGACGATGACGACGGCATTAAGGAGATACATGATGCCTGGGAAAACCCGATCACTTTTCTGCGGTGGGCACCTGGGTTGAGTATGGAATACACGGCAGGAGGCCAGACTTCTTTGGCTGGATATTCAACGATTCAATTTGCCGATAGCGATCAATTTCACGAACCGCTCGACCCGATGCGAATTCGCCCGGAAGCATTTGCACTATTTCCCTACGTCGTTTCGGCGGGAGCCGATGGCGTTCTCGACCTGGTCAACGCACGACTCGATTCAAGCGGCGAATATCTTCCCTATCACTATGCAGACCCGCAGCGAGCGACCGCGCTGTTCACAAACAGCGCGCCAAGTAATATACGAAATTATCCTTACATTGTTTCGGATGAAATGTTTCCCTTTGGTGCTGTCGTCGACGCCAATCAGAATGGTGTACTCGAAAATGGCGACAATATAACCAATCATCTGTTGGGAGCGTCGCCATGAGTTATCAGATTCGTCGACATCGCTCTGGCGTAAACCGACTTGGGATGAGAATGAGTCGTCGTGGCATGACGCTCACTGAGCTGCTGCTGGTGATATTGATTCTTTCGCTGCTGGTCGCCGCTGGCTTGCCGTTGATGAAGACCAACATGCAAGAACGCAAACTGCGAGAGGGCTCGCGGATGCTAAACGCTCTGTTCGCCTCGGCAAAATCGGACGCCGCTGCCTTGGGTCGGCCAGTAGGTGTCTGGCTAGATCGTGAACCTGGCTCTGCTTTCGAATCGAGCAGAATGTCGATTGCCGAAACTCCTCCACTATTCATGGGAGCTTTTGACAATTCACAGGCTCGCATCGGTCGCTCGACGTTAA
>JBLHLE010000554.1:0-5635 GCA_047620805.1 Pirellulaceae bacterium | reverse complement strand
TTCTCGACTGACATTCCTATCGACTAACAGAATTCTCAAAAATCTGAAATAGCAATCGAAAATTGACAGCTACCTTCTTGGGTGGAAGAGCAGTTCGCGGATTGGGCTTCAGTGGAGAAGGGGACATCCTGCGAGGTGTGGGGCCATATTCTCATTTATGGGAGTGTTGTTGGAAAGTGGACGACGGACAGTTCCGCAGTAACGGTCCCTCCGAATACGAAATGACAAAGCTCTGCGTAGGACGGACTCTGTACGTTAGGCGGCACGGAACTCGCGGCAAAGAACGACTGGTCGTCTACGGCGACGCCTGGCGTACGCCGAGGGAGATTTTCGATCTCGCCAGGGGAGAATATCGCCGCGTCGGTCCGAATTTCGTTATCGGGCCCCACTCGAACGGCGGTAGTAGTGAGCTGATGGTTCAAGCCGTTTCCGCCGATGATCCACGAGTTGACAATAACCCCAGCCTCCGCCCACTGGACGCCGATGTTGAACATTGTTGGTCAATTGCGATTACAGACGACCGAAAATACGCTGCGTTAGGATTCGGAAACGGTTTGGTCTATCTCCACGACTACGAAAATGATCGCGAAGTGGCGCGCTGGAATTGGGGAAATGGGCCAGTCACCGCACTGGGGTTTGCCCCGATGGGCACCATGCTTGCCGCTGGCGGCTCCAGAGACATCGCAGTTTGGGAGCTGCCCAACAAGCGGCCTCGGCACGATACGGAAAACAATCTCCTGGAAGCCATCATCGGAGGCGAACCAAACGCCGTAGCCATCTATTCCGATTACCTCGAAGACGCCGGAATGCCCCGCTGGGATGCATACGATTGGAAGTCGCCAGAACCGCTTAAAATGCATGCACAGGCTTTGTTGGGTAGCGAAGATGTAACCGAACCCTGGTAGCGAAAACAATGCTCACGCTGAGTTGCCGAGACGGCCGCCCGGCATGAGATAATTCTCAATACGCACTCTCGGCGACTCTCGGCGCGACAATCTGGGCAATGCTTGCCGGTTTTGCCGGTTCTCTTGATTATCCGGACGAGGTTAGACCGATAAATGTGTAATGGATTCCCAAAGACTAGGAAAAGGACATCAAAATGCGAATGTCGATCGTTGTTTTCCTGCTGTTCAGTGGAACAGTCGTGGCGGGAGAACCGCAGCCGCTTGTTGATCCAAATTCTCGTTACGATGTGGACGTGCTCCAGCGACTGGAAACGCTGGAACTAGAATTACTGAACCTGCGTGGCGCCACGCAAGTATCGGGCTCGCAAATCGTTCCTGCCAGTCATTCAATTTCGGTTCCGTGCCAAAACTGCGGCCAATTTCGGCAAAACTGCCCGTGCGAGCAACCGGCATCCGAGAATGCCATTCCGAAATGGAAAGTCACTGGCTTTTTTCAACTCGACGCTGGCTATTATGATCAAGACGCCGTAAACATCGCTACACTGGGGACTGATATCCAAGATGCAGCTGGATTTCGTCGAGCGCGATTGGCGGCGAAAGGCAACGTAACGGAACGCACTTCGTACATCCTCGAGTTCGACTTCGCCCAAGCCCAAGGTCGTTTTGTCGACGTATGGATGCAATTTGCCGAGACGCCGCTGGGAAATCTGCGGATCGGCCGCTATCGCCAACCGTTTGGCTTGTCGGAATTGACGAGTGTCAGGGACCTTCCTTTTCTTGAACGCCCGCTGCAATTCTCCCTGGCTCCATTCCGTCAAACAGGCATCATGCTATTCGATACCGCGCTTGACGAGCACGTCACTTGGTCAGCATCGGGTTATCGATATCTCAGCGACAATTTCGGCAATACTTACGGGGACGGAGGTTATGGCATGGCGGCGAGACTTACGATGCTGCCGATCGACCACGGGGATGATCGACTGTTCCATGTCGGGCTCGATTACAGTTACAACGACCCTGGTCGCGATCAAGTGCAATTTGCCAACAGCAACGAATTCTTTGCCGGTCAGAACCCAAATCTCGGTCCCAGTGGGCTAAGCGTGCTCCCCATCGTCGCCGTGCCTCCCTTTGTAAACACGGGCGCCATCCCGACGAGCCGTACGAACCTGTACAATGTCGAAGCGGCAATTTCATTTGGCCGACTTCTTTTTCAGTCCGAGGCTCGCTGGGCCAGTGTCGAGCACCTGGACGGCACAACCAATACCTTCCCCGGCGCATATGCCCACGTTCGATACGTGCTGACTGGAGAAACCATCCCCTACAACCGAAAAACAGGATCATTTGGCCGCATCAAGCCATGCGTACCAGTCGACATCGCTTGTGGTCAATGGGGTGCTTGGGAGATCGCGGGCCGTATTTCGCATCTCGATTTAAACGGCACAAACCTTCCAGGACCAGGACGCCGACTCACAGATACCACAATTGGACTCAATTGGTACGTGAACGATTACACCAAATTTCAGTTCAATTGGATTCACGCCGATCTGGACGACCCAACCTTGGGAAGTAGCACCGCAAATACATTCGCCGCTCGTGGACAAATCGACTTCTAAAACGGGCGAACAACACGCAAAAGTCGCCAACCAATCATTGCCCCTTTTGGTCTGCTTCGGCCAGTAGTTCAAAGTAAGTGGACTTCTCCCTCAACCCCAAAGTAATGGCCTTCAATTCTCCGTCTTCGAAAACGGCCAAGGCAGGGATCGCAGTAATGCCGAACCGCGCAGCCATTTTTGGAGACTTGTCCATATCGGCTCGATAGACTTTCGTTTGCCAACGCTGCTCGTAGGCGACTTCGTCGATGATCGGCTTGGCTTTCTTGCAAGGGGCACACCAATCGGCACAGAACTGCACGACGACCGGCGCGGTGCTAGCGAGGACCTTTTCTGCAAAATCGGCGTCCGTGACTTCTTCAACTTGCCCGGCTGGCATCCTTATGTATAAGCCCACCGCCGCGCCAACAACCGCTGTGACAACTAATAAAGTCAGTAATTTAAACCGAAAAAATCGCTTCATCGTCCAGACTCCAATTAACACGCTCGCGGAAACCGACTCAGCGAAATTCTAATCTAACGAATTCCCTCGCGAATATCCAACATTCGATTCGAGTGAGCCTCGTGTTGCCCTCCCTCTCTTTTGACAACTCTGCTAGCACCGTGCCAATTCCGCCTTGTGGAATTTTTGCGATCTGGTTACTCTCCGCACGCGCTAAATTCCTCGGTGACCGGTTCGTTTGTTTGTCTCGGTTTGCATCAGTGAAATTCTGGCGAAATCATTTCGTGAATAAGTTTTTCCGTACCTTTGAGACGGTTTGAAAATGGCAAAACCAATTAATCGCACGGCCAGTACACTCGTCCTCGCCTTGGTTGCTGTCTGCTCTGGTTGTCAGTGGACTGCGACTGGACACAATCTTCACGGCGTTCGCCTGCACAACGCTGGCCAGTATTCTTCGGCGATCCAAGAGTTTCAAAAAGCGATCGCCAAACGTCCTAATGATACGGACGGGCTTTACAATATGGCAGCAACTCTGCATCGCATGGGTGCGGAACCGAAAAACGCTGCCAAACTCGAACAAGCCGAAGCGCTGTACCATCAGTGTTTGGATCTCGAACCCAATCACGTCGAATGTCATCGCGGACTGGCCGTCCTGCTGGTGGAAACGGGCCGATCGGATAAAGCGTTTACGTTCCTCCATAATTGGGTGCGAGCCAATCCAAACATTTCCGATGGGCACATCGAACTGGCTCGCCTGTATGAAGAATTCGGCGACAAAGAAGCGGCTGAGCAATCTCTACACAATGCATTGGGTGTCAACGAGAACAGCTATCGAGCTTGGACCGCTCTCGGTTCAATCCGCGAGCAAAACGGACAAATCGCATTGGCTATTCAGAACTATCAACGGTCCGTGCAGCACAATAACTTCCAACCGCAAGTAGCTCAACGAATCGCAACACTGTCTCGGGACATGCAAAGTCAAACGAGCGCCACCAATAATCGTACTCGAATGGTCAACATTCCAACTACGATTCAACAGCGTTAAACCTTCGCCAGATCGTTAACACTAAACGCTACTTCTGGCCATATTTGCGAGCAGGTGCCAGTTGGCTGAAAGCGGGCGATGTCGTTGAGCGTCGTTGAGCGTCGTAGGGACCGCCACGAATATCTGCTTCTGGCCACGCCATCGGTAATCGATACCCGCCGCTAAACGGCAGCCTAAAAACGAACTGGGTGGGAAGGTAACTCGCTTAGGACTCGCAGCGGCCTCAAGAATCCTCGGCTCCGGTCCTTCTCACTGAGGGGTGGAAAGCGTAAAATCGGATATTTACGCAACAGCGGCGCGGTAGATCCGGACCCCTCTACGTCGGTCGAGTCGCACTTGTGCGACGTAATTCACCACTGACGCTGTCCCACCTTCCCCGCCACCACCGACCCCCGCGGGAGCTCCGATGGCAACAAATACTTTGGCAGAACGCATTTATAACTTCTCCGCTGGGCCGGCAGTCTTGCCACTTTCGGTTTTGCAGCAGGCCCAAGCCAACTTGCTTTGCCTGCCCGGCGCTGGTGCATCGATCCTGGAAATTAGCCACCGCAGCCCAGCGTTCGAAGAAATCCTCGCAAGTGCCGAAAGTACTCTGCGAGAAATCTTGCAGATTCCGTCCAACTATCGAGTTCTGTTTATGCAAGGAGGTTCGCGGCTGCAGTTCTCAATGGTGCCGATGAACCTGCTGAAGGGAACTGGAAAGACCGCTGACTACATCGTCACGGGATCCTGGGGTAGCAAGGCCTACGATGAGGCGATCAAAGAGGGTGAGGTCAATGTCGCCTGGAACGGCAAGTCGGACAAATTCAATCGTCTGCCTTCCGACGACGAAGTAAACTTGAGCGACGACTCGGCATACGTTTATTTCACGTCCAACGAAACCATCCAGGGTGTTCAATACCGGCACGAACCTGAGACTGGCGGCGCGCCTCTTATCTGTGACGCCTCGTCCGAATTCCTTTGTCGACCGTTGCCCGTCGAGAAGTACGGCTTGATTTACGCCTGTGCTCAAAAGAACGCTGGACCAGCGGGCGTAACCATCGTCATCATCCGAGAAGATCTGTTAGACCGCAGCAGCGACGACCTACCCGGGTACCTCAACTACAAAGAGCACGACGCCAACGGCTCGATGTACAATACACCTCCGACTTTTGGAATCTACTTAGTCGATCTCATCACCAAGTGGATTCGAGACGACGTAGGAGGGCTTGAGAAGATGGCCGAGCGGAACGCCGAGAAGTCGAATTGGCTATACGATGTTATCGACCAAAGCGAAGGCTTCTATACGGGTCACGCCCAACAGGCCGACCGGTCGTGGATGAATGTTACCTTTAGGCTTCCCAATCCTGACTTGGAACAAAAGTTCGTTGCCCAAGCGAAAGACAAAGGACTCGATGGCCTCCAAGGACACCGCAGTGTCGGCGGAATTCGAGCATCCATCTATAACGCCCAAACAACTGACGGCGTACAAGCGCTCCGCGACTTCATGGTCGACTTTCAGAAGAACAACTAGCGTTCAACGCAATTAGTCATAGTGCACAACGAGTTGATCCAATGAACCCGTCAAACTGACTCGCCTTGCCCATTCCTCACTCCATCAACTGAATTGCCGATCATGTTTAAAGTAGCTGTG
>JBLHLE010000553.1:0-5636 GCA_047620805.1 Pirellulaceae bacterium | reverse complement strand
CGCGACCGTTTCCTCGATTGAGGGCATGGTAAATCGATCCCGCTACATCTGCTCGCTTTGGTCTAGCCATCCGGGAAGTATATCACACCCCAAATACCATGCAAATACACCCCTCGATGAATTAAAAGAGGCCTGACCCCTTTTACTTCTCAATATATTAAACAATTCAGGATTGTCGTCCCCGCTGGTTGGATAAAAAAACAAGCCGCACCAGCTTGGAGCGGGTGCGGCTTTGTGGGTTGACTTAGCGTTTAAATACGGACGAAGTTACTTGTTTCCACCGCTAGTCTTGAGCGTCTCCATCACTTGGTCGAGCGAAAAGCTACCGACCTTCTGACTCGGCGGGAATTCCTTGAACGAGGCCAGAAACTTACCGACGTATTGCTGTGCAGGCACAAGCAGAAAGAGGCGATCGAGACGCCAGCGGGAGTAACCGATGCCGATCTTGTCGGCCTCTTCGAATGGATCGGAACGTAGATTGAATATCTTGGGCAATCGCAGTTGCGTGAACTGATCCTGCCAAACATCGAAGCCTTCCGAGCGCTGCTCGGCGAAGACGATCTTCCATTTGTCGTAACGCAGTGCAACTAGTGAACCGTCGTCATTGAAGTAGAAGAACTCATGGCGCGGGTTGGGCGCCTCCCCGCGGAGAGTTTCGGTGATGTCGTAACCGTCGAGATGGACCTTAAAGGTCTGCTCGCCGACTTTCATACCCTTGAGGAGCTGTTCCTTCACGTCGGGGACGCCGGCAGCGGCGACCAGGGTGGGCAGCATGTCTTCATGGGAGAAGATTTCATTGCTCACGGTGCCGGGCTTAATGACACCGGGCCAGCGGATGGCGCAGGGGACGCGGAATGCGCCTTCCCAGTTCTCGGCCTTCTCACCACGGAACGGCGACGTGCCGCCGTCGGGCCAACTGAATTTCTCCGCGCCGTTGTCGGAGGAATACATGACGATCGTGTTGTCGTCCAAGCCTAGTTCCTTGAGCTTGTCGAGCAACTGACCGACGTGGCCATCGTGTTCAACCATTCCATCGGGGTAAACACCCAGGCCGGTCTTGCCCTCACTTTCTTTCTTCAAGTGCGTGTGAATGTGCATGCGGGTGGAGTTCCACCAGAGAAAGAACGGCTTGTCGGCCTTCTTCGCCCGTTCGAGATAGTCGAGGGAAATCTTAGTGACTTCTTCGTCGATTGTCTCCATTCGCTTCTTGCCCAGTGGGCCAGTGCTCTCGATCCTCTGCGTGCCGTCGGGATTCGCCCACGTGTGGATCACGCCTCGAGTTTGGTACTTCTTGATCAGTGCGGGATCTTTGAAGTAGTCCGGATTCTCGAACTCTTCCTCGGCATTGAGGTGATAGAGCGAGCCAAAGAACTCATCGAAACCGTGCGCGGTGGGCAGGTGCTCGTCGCGGTCGCCAAGGTGGTTCTTACCGAACTGCGCGGTCATGTAGCCCTGTGCTTTGAGAAGCTGGGCGATCGTGACATCGCGTGCCTTCAGACCTTCCGGGGCTCCGGGTAGTCCGACCTTAAGGTTGCCGGTGCGGAAGCCAACCTGGCCGGTGATAAATGCGGAGCGCCCAGCGGTGCAGCTTTGCTGTCCATACCAGTCGGTGAACATTGCGCCTTCCCGAGCGATGCGGTCAATGTTGGGCGTCTTGTAGCCCATGATGCCGTGGTTGTAGCAGCTTGGATTGAACCAGCCGATGTCGTCGCCCCAGATGACCACAATGTTGGGCTTCTTGCTCGTTTCGGCCTGAGCCGTCGGAAGTGCGGTCAAACTGGCGATTAAGCCAGCGGTTATTGCGAACAGGATCGCGATCTTGCTTGCTCTCATTTTGTTCTCCAGTGTCATGGATGTAGATCAGATTGGCCACAGTCGCCAGTGCGTTCTCACCTTCTCCGTGTTGCGCAGCTAAACGAAACACTGATTAGATAATCCACAAATATAGCTTGTATGCAGGCGGCTGTCGAAACTCTCGAAACTAGCCACTGAAGCGGGCTCCAAAAGGCATCTCACTTCACCTCGAACACAACAGCGTTGGTCGATCCGTCCAGTTTCAGTCCACAGTTGGATACGTTTGGGGAGGTTGGAACAATTATCCCCAACTAATGCGAACCGTCGAGTTGCAATCGGGAAACGGTCAGTGAAGCTAACTCGCCGCGTCGGAGACCAGTCAGAACGAAAGTTCTGTAAACAACGGCCCGCTCCCGTCCCGACCAAATTCTACGATCGACGTCCCACTTGCCAGCTGGCGGTCAATCACTTCTCGCCAATACGCACGTCTTGAGTTTGAATCCATGGTTACTCCTTCCTCACCGATGCTACGTGAGTCCAGAATAAACCACTCGTCAACATGCGCTTCGCCGCGCGCTTACGCCGCGCGCTTCGCCGCGCGCTTCGCCGCGCGCTTCGCCGCGCGCTTACGCCAACCGTCGTATCGCTAATCGTCGTATCGCCAACCGTCGTATCGCTAATCGTCGTATCGCCAACCGTCGTATCGCTAATCGTCGTATCGCTAATCGGATAGCCGACTTTTGCGAGCTCGCCTTGGATCCGATCAAAGCCCCACGTCGCGTTCTCCTTGGCAAGTTTCACCGTCAAGTCGACGACAACTTGGCGGATTCTCGGTCGGCCGAGCTGCTTTTCCTTGCGATCGGAGTAGTCCCAATTCTTGGCCACGAGTGTTCGGTGCCAACGCAAGATCGTATCCGGAGTGAACAGTGTGCCGAATTGCTCAAGTTGTTTGCGGCCGAGAATCTTGCCTTTGAGTCGGAGTCGTTTCCTGTTTGGCTGATGATCACTATCGGGATCGCCTGTCTGCTTCTGCTTGGATTCTTATCATTTGCGCTCTGCGAATCTCGATCAATTGCTGAAACGTCTCGAATCAACGACCTCAATCGCCAAGTGAGTGCCTTACTTTCGCAAGCGGAGATCGAGATTGGGGCGAATAATCCGAAACGTGCACATTCCTCTTGTTCAACAAGCTTTATTGCTAAAGGATGCTGAGAACTTAGATGAGGCCGTCGGATCTGAACTAATGTAGCAGAGCACCTTTTCGCCGGATCTGACCATCCGTCAAGTCATGACCGAGTCAATCAGTCATGACCCGATTGGGCCTGACCCGAATGGCATTAACATCTACTAAGTCGAGTGCGTCAACTGCGGCGGATCGAAAGATATTTGCAGTGCTTCCAGCCCCTTCTTGACTCAAGCTACTTATCCTATTATCAAGGTAATCCCATAAACTGCATGGTAATTAGTTGATAGTCAAAATTCGGCGAGATAGCATATCGTTTGGGCAGAGTTGCCAATTGGAGCAGCAGAGTTGCCAATTGGAGCCAACGACGAGTGTAAATTAGACACTACGACGAATTGGTCCAGGCGGTTGGGACCGCCAACAAACAAGGTACCAAGCGAAGAATTCTATGTCTCGAACAGAAGAATTCTTTCCCCGAACAATAGCATCCATTTCGTGGGGAATAATTACATTCCCCGCAACCAACCCGCCAGCACGATATCCGCAACTTAGGAAATCATCTTCGTGCCACAAAAACGCCGCAATCGACTGTCTGGTATTGTCCGCAAAGCGAAGTTGAACCGTCGCGATAGAAAACGGCAACGTGCAGCAATACGTGGCACATCTTTTTTCGAACAGCTGGAAGATCGCCGGTTACTGGCGTCGGTTGTCGATAACTTTGCCGGCATTTTTTCCCTGGCGGGCGGCGGGAACGGCGACCTGGGTCTGGCGGGCGGTGGGACAGATCGCGTGAGCAGTGCGTTTCAGGTTGGAGGCACTGCCCATTCTCTAGACAGTATTACGATTCAAACTAGGGATGGCTCGGGGTCGCCCACGTATCAGGTCAACGTCTTTAACGATGACGGGGCCGGAGCGCCGGATTACAGCTCGCAATTCGAGACGTTTGCAGCGCAAGCACCCGTTGGAGGAGGCTACTCACCGGTCACTTACACTGCGGGCTCGCCAAAACAAATGACACCTAGTGGGAGATATTGGGTCGAAGTTCAGCTGGTGACCGGCACGCAGGGATTTGTGCGATTGGAGCAGGACACCGTCAATGCCGGGACAGGCGGAGTCTTCCCTGAGTTGGGAATTGATCAGAACCAGGCGGCCACCCCGGGCGACTTTGGGTTCACCGGGTTGGATTTGTTCATGCAGGTTTCGGGAACATCCGCTGGCGGCGGGGCGAATACAGATCCCACAGTAACGATCCGAGATCTGAACTACACCGAAGGTGCCAACCCAGTTCAAATTGACGGTGCCGCACTTGCCATAGACACCGATGGAAACGCAGAGTGAGATGGCGGAACGTTAACGGTTCAAATTTCGGCCAACAACGAAGCGACTGACGAGATTTCGATTCCAGACAACGTTGTTGGAACGATCAACACCAGCGGGACCAACTTGTTCAACGGCGCGACAGTCATCGGGACGTTGAGTGCCGCCGAAGGCACCGTCAACGGCGGTACGATTTTGAACATTGCATTCAATTCGGACGCGACCAACTCACTGGTCCAGCAGGTCGTGCGAGCTATCAGCTATCGAACCACATCGAACACGCCGAGCGAATCCGCTAGAACCGTGACCTTCACATTGACAGATAAAGACGGTGGCACTGGAAATGATGCTGCCACGATCAGCGTTGCCGATCTGGCCGAAACCGGGTCCGTTTCGGTTGTCAACAATCTGGCGGGGAGTTTGTATACAGGCGATACGGACGGACAGTTAGGGCTTACCTCCGGGGCGCCGAACGTAGGCAGTTCCTTCTTGGTCGGCGCGACGCCTCATTCACTTGACTCGATTACCATTCGAACCAAAGACGGTGCAGGATCACCGACGTACCGGGTCAATGTCTTCAACGACAATGGCTCAGCCGCCCCTGACTATGGTTCGTTGTTCGATACATTCGCGGCTCAGGGTCCACCCGGGACCGCGTTTGGAAACGTTGTGTACGCAACCAACGCTCCCAAATTAATGACGCCATCCGCACGATACTGGGTCGAGATCCAGCTTGTGACCGGCACCCAGGGCTTCGTGCAGTTGGAGCAGGACACGGTCAATACAGGTACGGCCGGAGTGTTTCCGGAACTCGGGATCGATATTAACAGGGCGGGCGCGCCATCGAATGTTGGTTTCTCGGGTCTCGACCTGTTTATGCAGGTTCAGGGAACGCCGACGTTGGCCCCGTCCAACGCGAATCCCATTATCGATGTCGACGATCTAAACTACACCGAAAGCAGCAACCCCGTTCCGATTGATGCGGCGGCGATCACCATCGACCCCGACGGCGATGCGGATTGGAATGGTGGCACCTTGTCGGTTCAAATCACGACCAACAACGAAGCTACGGATGAGATCTCGATTCCCGACAATATCGTAGGAACGATTAATACCAATGGGACAGACTTGCGCGACGGAGCAACGGTTATTGGCACGCTCAGCGTGGCCGAAGGCACGGTAACAGGCAATACAGCACTGACTATCACATTCAATTCGGCCGCGACGAATGTGCTAGTCCTTAAAGAAGCGTAAGCCATTTGTTTGGCACGGGATTTGCGCATGAAAAACTCGAAATACCCCTGCAAATCGCTGGTCTGTTTGAGCGGCCCAGCGATCTGCT
>JBLHLE010000552.1:0-5652 GCA_047620805.1 Pirellulaceae bacterium | reverse complement strand
ATCCACACAAACGAAGTTTCCGTTTTCACGGCAGAGGTAGACGAGGCCATCTTTCGCCAAGGGCGATGGAACATCGGGCGTGCCGCTAGGCCGCTTCCATTGGTAGGCCGTTGCACTTTCGGTGATGTCGCCTGCGATGTCGGGATTCAAGCAGAAGACGGGACCGTTCTTAGCCGACGGAACGATAATCAATCCGGGAATGGCCAGTGGTGACGAAACGAAACGCAAAGTGCGATTGTAGTTTCCTTTCGGGTTCAGATCGCCGCAGCGCCAAATCTCGCTGCCGTCTTTCAAATTGTGCGCGATCACGAAATCGGCACCGTGTGAGAGCAAGAATTCCCGTTCTTTGTCGCGGTACAGTGTCGGCGATGCGTAAGAGTGTTCACACTCGGCTACAGCGTCACTCTGGCGATCGTGTTTCCAAATCTGAGTTCCTGTGGCACTGTCCAGCGCGACGACGATTGCTTCGCGAGTTTTCGCGTCACCTTCGCCGTGAATCAGCTGCAGATAGATTCGGTCTTTGTCGAGGACGGGAGTCGATGTCATGCCGAAAGCGATATTGAATTTTCCGTAACGCTCTTGAAGCTCCAGTTTCCAGGCAACTTCGCCGTCCAGTGTGTAGCAAGCCATGGCCCCGTTCGCGAACAATGCCCAAACGTGTTTCCCGTCGGTGCAAGGAGACGGTGCGGCGCTGTTGCCTTCGTCGCCACGGACATCTTTGTTTCCGATGCCGACAATCTGACGCCATTGTTCTTTGCCTTCAATGCTATAGCACAGAAGCAACAGTTCGTTTCCGGAAACGCTGGTCAGAAAGATCTTGTCGTTCCACACGCATGGAGTGGCGCCAGCCGATCCGGGTAGCTCGATTTTCCAAGCGACGTTCTCTTCACCGCTCCATTTCACCGGCAACCCGGTTTCCGTGCTAATGCCATCTAAATTGGCACCACGCCACTGCGGCCAATTGTCGGCAGATGCGAGTGTGGAAGTCGAGAGAGCGAGAATCGCGGCGAATAGGTGAAGAGTTTGTGGCTTCATTGATAAACCCTTGGAGGTGGGGATTGGGAAGGCGTGAGGTGAGGAGACAAATATGTCGACCGATAGATTGTAACGAAGGTAGCTGCGGCGAGCCAATTCTCCGTCGAAAACGATACCGAATTCGCGAAATGAGAGAAATATGCGCCCGCGACCCTCAATTGCCCGAACCGGCAGCTGTCTCTATACTTATGAAAGATCGAGCGAGTTCGCCCGTCGCCATAGGCGTCGGAATTCAGTCGCCGTCGGTGCAAGAATCCGGTGGCCATCGGCGCCGGAATTCAGTTGGCATCGGCGCAGGAATGCAGTTGGCGTCGGCCCAGGAATGCAGCGTTAGCGGGCATGAATCCGGTTGCCATCGACGCATAAACATCCACCAATACGAACCAAGAATACTTCCCAAACAAAAGATAGTCAGTCTATGTCGCAGACAACCATCCCTGATCCGAACGTCATGATTTCTCGGGCGGACGCCGCGTTACCGTTGTTTATTGGCGTGGACGTCGGCGGCACGAACATTAAGATTGGCGTCGTGGACGATCACGGGAGGACGTTGGGAAAGACGAAGATCCCCACGGAAGACGAACGCGGAGTGCCGGATGCGATTGCGAGAATTGTCGCGGCGACTGCGGAGTTGATGACGCGAGTCGGCTGTAAGTTGGACGACGTCAAAGCGATTGGTCTCGGAACACCCGGTCCAATGGACATCCCCAATGGCATGATTTTGGTCACGCCGAATCTGCCCGGCTGGCGAAACTTTCCGATCCGCGACAAACTTTCCGAAGCGTTCCAGCTTCCCGTTAGTTTTTCCAATGACGCCAATGCAGCTGCTTACGGCGAATTCTGGATAGGCAGCGGACGCGAACACAAGAGCATGATCATGCTGACTCTTGGCACTGGCGTCGGGGGCGGGATTATTCTCGACGGACGGTCGATCGAAGGGACGAACAGCTTCGGTTCCGAATGCGGACACATCATCATCGATTCTCGCCAGGACGCGCGGCTATGTGTTTGGGGGGGTGGTCGTGGTCAGCTGGAAGCGTACGCCAGCGCCAGCGCGTTGACTCAACGAACGAAAGAAGAGCTACAGGCCGGCCGTACCAGTTCACTGGTAACCCGGCTAAAGGATGGTGCCGAGCTTTCCCCATTGCTCGTTTCCGAGGAAGGCGAAAAAGGCGATCTCTTATGTATTGAGATCGTACTGGAAACCGCACGTTACCTGGGTATCGGAATTACAACATTGGTACACACTGTCGATCCGGGTTCCGTCGTACTCGGCGGAGCGATGAACTTCGGCGGCCTGGAAACCGAATTAGGACGCAAGTTTTTGGAGGAAGTGCGTAGCGAATTCCGCCGACGCGCATTTGACGTGGTCCAAGAAACAACACACATCGAGTATGCAGTCTTGGGCGGCGACGCAGGTTACATCGGGGCCGCGGGAGTCGCTCGACACGACTCGATGCACGCTACCCGTTAAACCCCGATTATTCATGAGCGATCTCGCTGCGAGCACGTAAGCGCCGCTGTGGGCAGCGTCGGACGGCCCGATTCATCCTCTACGTATAAAACAACTCGCCTGCGGGTTAAGCGGAATTTTGGATTCGCCGACTTGAAAATTTGCGCAATCGCGGACGCTACGATTGATAGTATTCATTTGGAATACTGGTATTAATGACACCTAGTGGTGATACTAAGACTGCTGACACGCGACCAATTCGGCCAAGCGAAATCGAAAACTCGATTTGCCCCCGCGGCCGGATGTTAGATTCACGCCTCAAGTCCTTACCTCTGGAACATTGACTTTCCATGAAGATCCCTCGCGAAAACATTCGAAACTTCAGCATTATCGCTCATATCGACCACGGCAAAAGTACGCTGGCGGACCGCATTCTCGAACATACGGGTGCCATCACAAAACGCGAGATGAAGGAGCAACTGCTCGACGATATGGACTTGGAGCGGCAACGCGGGATCACGATCAAAGCGCGCGCCGTCACGATGAATTACGTCATGGACGGACAAACGTATGAATTGAATTTGATCGATACTCCGGGGCACGTCGATTTTCACTACGAGGTTTCTCGTTCGCTGGCATGTTGCGAAGGTGCTTTACTCCTGGTCGATGCCTTTCAGGGGGTTGAAGCCCAGACAGTTGCGAACGCTTACGCCGCCATCGATCAAGAACTGGCGATAGTACCAGTCATCAACAAGATCGATCTGAAGCATGCGAGAGCAGACGAAGTCGCCGAGGAAATGGAGCAGACACTGGGGATCGATGCCGCTGATATTGTCCGCGTTAGCGCGAAGGCGGGGATCGGCATCGACGACTTGCTACGTAAGATTATCGCGATCGTTCCGGCGCCGAGTGGCGACGAGGCCGGAAAACTTCAGGCCATGGTTTTCGATTCTCACTACGACGAATATCGCGGCGCGATTACGTATGTTCGCATGATGAGTGGCACGATCAAGAAAGGGCAGAAGATTCGCTTCTTGCGGATTGGCAGCACTCACGAAGTTGTTGAGTTGGGGCAATTTGCTCCGACTCAACGACCCTGCGACGAACTGCGCGCCGGGCAGGTCGGTTATCTGATCTGCAACATCAAGTCGCTGGGCCAGGTACACATTGGTGACACGGTCGGAATTCCGGGACCGAAAGGTGCCGAACCGCTGGAGGGCTACAAAGCGCCAAAGCGAATGGTCTATTGCGGTTTGTATCCTTCCGATGGGCAGGATTTTAGCGAACTGCGAGATGCGCTCGAAAAATTGGCGATCAACGACCCCAGTTTTGAATTCGAGCCCGAATCGAGCGACGCGCTCGGCTTTGGATTTCGTTGCGGTTTTTTGGGGTTGTTGCACATGGAGATTATCCAACAGCGACTGGAGCAAGAGTCCGATGTCGATCTTGTGCAAACCGCTCCCAATGTGACTTACGAATTGACGTTGAAGACTGGCCAAGTCGTCGAGATTCATCGTCCGCAAGAAGTTCCCGATTCGGGCGCCATCGAGGAGTTCCGTCAGCCAATCGTTCGCGTCAACTTTATCCTGCCCACTGACTTCGTCGGCTCGATTATCAAACTCTGCCAAGAACGCGGCGGTATCCAGCAGAACACTGAATACCTTTCGCCGACACGCGTAATGTTGACTTACGAGTTGCCGCTGGCCGAAGTGATCTACGATCTACACGATAAGCTGAAAAGTGCAACCAAAGGTTACGGCACGATGGACTATGAAATCGTTGGCTATTTCCCCGCCGATTTGGTCCGTATGGACATCATGGTCAACGGCAATCGAGTTGACGCTTTGAGTATCATTTGCCATCGACACGACGCGGATCGCCGGGGTCGAGCGATCGTTAAGAAGCTGAGAGATGAGATCAGTCGCCACATGTTCGAAATTGCGGTCCAAGCTGCGCTCGGTAATCGTGTCATCGCTCGCGAAACAGTCAAAGCCATGGGGAAAAATGTGACGGCCAAATGCTATGGTGGCGACATCAGTCGAAAGCGTAAGTTGTTGGCCAAGCAGAAGGAAGGCAAGAAACGCATGAAGTCGATCGGTAGGGTCGACATTCCCCAAAAAGCCTTCATGGCTGTCCTCGAATCGGGCAAAGAACGATAATCGATTTTTCGGAGTCAGTCATGCCACCTCTGCGACTAGGGATCTTAGGTATGGAGCACGCTCATGCTCCCGGTCTCGTCGATCAGATTTCCAAGCGACCTGAGCAATTTGAATTGATTGGCGGTTTCGACCCTCGCTCCAATGTCGCCGCCCAGCGATTACATTTGTGGCAACAGAATTTTCCTGCATTTCAATGTTTCGCTTCGGCAGACGAACTGTTCGACGCGTCCCTGGATGCCGTCGTGATCGAGGGCGCCACGGAGCAAAACGTAACCTGGGCACAGCGATCAGTTGAGCGAGGATTGCACGTCTTGCTTGAGAAACCCGCTGGGTTGAACTATCGGGACTTCGCGGCCGTTTCGCGGCTCGCTCAGCAAGCGGGATTGCAGCTGCAAATGCTGTATCTGTTTCGATATATGAGCGCCGTGCAGTATCTACTGAAGGCAGTCGGAAACGGCGAACTGGGGCAGATCTACCAATATCGTGCGAGGCTACCCAAAGACTTTCGCCTGTACGATGAACTCGTCAAAAGTTACCAACACCTTCCCGGCGGCATCTTCTTCGAGATGGCCTGCCACGCGATCGATATTATGATCGCGGCGCTCGGGGAACCTTTGAATGTGCAGTCGTTGACACGCCATCACTCTCAAAACGCTGACGACTTCTTAGACAATGGCGCAGCGTTGTTCGAATATCCCAACGCAATCGGCCAAATTGAAGTCACCGCCCTCGAGATTGCAACCGACGCGCGTCGTTTTGAAATTTACGGAACCGAGGGCGCAATCGTAATTCCTAATTTGGGAAGCGGGCATTTGGAAAATAATCGTGTCCAGCGTGTGCAGCGCTACCGTCGCGACTCCGGATGGGAGACGATCGATCTTCCCGCTGCAACGCTGCAATCCGCGGACCTGGCTGAATTCCACGCTCGCGTCGCCGACGGCAAGCCCGCAGAATTTGACCCCGATCACGATCTAGCTGTACAGCGATGGTTAGTTCGATCCTGCG
>JBLHLE010000551.1:0-5657 GCA_047620805.1 Pirellulaceae bacterium | reverse complement strand
CTGGTTCTATTCACAGTTTGTCGACAATTTGTTGTAGCGTTTTGGTGTCGGGTGGATTCTTGAGGTATTCGACGACCGTCGCGTCAATTCCTTGGTCTGCTAGTAGCTGCAATGTTTGGCGGCTCTTGCTGCAACTGGGATTGTGGTAGATGGTAACTTCAGTCGACATAGAAAGTTCCTCGATGACTTGCGGTGCGCTAGATCGGGTTACTATTGCGCCGTGTTTTGGGAAAGTTGGCGACAAACTCATGTCCACAAACGACTTGCAATGAGCAAAGTTCTACTCATGAATAATCCGCGCTAGATCGCGCTCGACAGTTTTCAGTCGAGTCGCGGTCCATATTTTACGCATCGCGGATGTTGGAGGAAGGGACCTTTACTTCGGAATGAGCTCGTTTACTCAACCTTTGACCACACCGATCGGTCGCATCTTGGCGACTTTGGCGGCGAGGTTGGCGTTGTGCACGACATTGACGACATTGTTCACATCCTTGTAAGCAGCTGGTTGCTCTTCTGCTAAGCCGCGTCGGCTGCGGGCCATTGCGATGATGCCTTTGCTTTCCAGCTCCTTATCAATGCGACGTCCTTTGGCGTGCTTCACCGCTGCCGTGCGGCTCATCACTCGACCGGCGCCGTGACAAGCGGTACCAAAGGTTTGCTCCATACTGCCTGCTTGACCCGCCAAGACCCAACTAGCGGTTCCCATGTCACCGGGGATCAGCACGGGCTGTCCTGTTTGGCGATAGACCGAAGGTATTTCCTCGTGATTGGGTGGGAAGGCTCGCGTGGCACCTTTGCGATGTACCCAGACTTTTCGCTCGACACCACCAGTCGTATGTTTTTCGAACTTGGCGATGTTGTGCGCAACGTCGTAGAGCAGGCTCATCTCCATTTTCTGCCAAGTCTTGTTGAAGACTTGGGCAAAGCACTCGCGCGCTTGCCACATTAGCAGTTGTCGGTTGCACCAAGCGTAGTTGGCGGCAGCGGACATTGCCCCGATGTAGTGTTCACCTTCCGCGCTATCGAGAGGGGCACAGGCGAGTTGTCGGTCGGGCAGTTCGATACCGTACTTCTCTGGAACTCCACGCAGCTGTTTGAGTGCGTCGTCGCAAACTTGGTAGCCCAGGCCTCGGGAGCCGGAGTGGATCATGACGCAAACCATGTCCTTTTCCAAGCCCATGACCTGGGCCGCAGCCCGGTCCACTATTGCGTCGACAACTTGCACTTCCATGAAGTGGTTTCCGGAGCCGAGTGTACCGCATTGCTTCATGCCGCGCTGCAGTGCGCGTTGACTGACATTTTCCGGAATCGCACCCGCCAGACAACCGTTAGCTTCGGTGAACTGCAAATCGTCATCGGTACACAAATCGCGACGTTGTAAGTACGCCGAACCTTCGCGAAGCAGTTGTAGTAGTTCCTTTTGTTGGAAGTGAAAACGCCCTCCCCGCCCCACTCCTGCGGGCACGTTTTCGTACAACGTCTCCATGAGTCGTCGCAGCCGTGGCTTGACGTCTTGGTAGAACAAGTTTGTTCGCACTAACCGCACTCCGCAATTGATGTCGTAGCCGACGCCGCCTGGCGAAATGACGCCGTTTTCATTCGGATCTGTCGCGCAAACTCCACCAATGCAGAACCCGTAACCCCAGTGGATATCGGGCATGGCTAAACTTGCGTGTTGAATTCCAGGTAGAAACGACACATTGGCGACTTGCTCGCACGCTTGATCGTGTCGAATGCTTTCGATTAATTTATCGTCGGCGTAAATCAAACCGTCGACGTTCATTCCTGCTTTGTAACTTTTGGGGATCCGCCAGCAAAAATCGTTGACTTTTTCCAGTGGACCTTGAAAACGACCGTGGACCATTATGAGTTCCTTTGTATGTGACACTCCGCCGCGTTCGCTTGCATTTTATGCGAATAGTGTGACGCAATCTTGAATAGACGACGTTACTTCTGATAAATACAGTGAGCGGGGTCGGAGGTAAAGGCGATTTCTATTTCGCCTCACGAAGTTGTTTTGGTCTTTCTGTGAAGTCCCGAGCGGCGGGGCTAGATATCGACGATAAGTTCGGCCAACCACTTCTCATCTTCGGGAGCGTCGTCAATAAGCTCGACGCGCAGTTGATGGTAAGTGATAGCTTTCACCTCGTGGTCCATTTCATGACGGTCAAAGTCCATCACTTGGCCACTTACTTCGGCAGTCAGTTTGTCACAATGAAAAGACGCATGGAACTTACTCAGTAATAATTGTTCAGATTCGAAGAGATACAGGAGTTCGTTGAGCCAATCGAAGAGCAGCAAATCCATGCCCGCCGCGCTATCGGTGGCAATGGCAGCGTTCGCGGTTATCTCGACTGTCTTTGAAACGACACTCTTTACGTCTTCGAGGTTCACAACCATCATTTCAAATAAACACATAGCCGCTTCCTCGAACAGTTGTTCAACGCTGGCGGCGCGAACCCGCAGACCGAGATCGGCGGTATGATCGAAGGTTTCGTACATAAAGTTCGATTGTGGGGTAAGCGGAATGAGTGAACGAGAATTGGATTAACGACAACTAAGTTCCCAACAAGTGAGTTCCCAACAAGTGAGTTCCCAACAAGTGGGATCGCAATAGGCGATACTGCAAAGATGGCAATCTGGCACCGCGGGTTCGCTTTGAGCGGGGCTCGTTAACCGCGCTTTTGCTTTGGGCGTATCGGACTCAACCTAAATCCAGATGGTCATTTCAGTATATCGTCTTTTACTGATTTCCGCTGACCATATATTTACTGCGTCGTTCCGCGGGTCAATTGACGCCGGGGGCGATTTCGATGGTGGCGATTTCGCCGTGGTCAAACCAAATCAAATGGCACTCGGAGCAAGAGTCGATAACGACGTTGCCGGGACCGTGGTAGGGATGGATGTTCATGCGTTTCGTGCAGATGGGGCAAGCGATTCGTCTCTTCAGTTCTTCGACATCGAGAGGCGTTGGTGCGGCGTGGATTTTTGCCGAAGCCGCTCGTCGGTCTCGCATGGTGTCGCAAAAGTCTTGATTGCGTATCAGTACGCCGCGACACGCTTCACAAAACGCGACAGGGTGTTTGTCCATCAAACCCTCGGAAAGTTCGCATTGGCAAACGGGGCAGTCGTGTCCAATTTCCTCGCCAATAACTGACACCCGGTCAGACGATTTGGATTCTGGAAAGTGAAATGTCGAGCAGAAATCACAGCGAAAGTGTCCACGACCATCGACGAGAACCGTTGGCGCGCCGCAATTACTGCAATTCATAAGTCACCCTCTTGTGTCGAACTCTTCTGCCGAAAAACTGGCGTTGGCATTGAATTGGCAACGCTATTACTTCAACCGTAGCACGTGTTCGGCTCGAAAATACCGCAGTCAGCTGGCTGGGCGGGCGGGAAGGATGTTCGAGCGTTCAGTTGTAGGGGATGATTCGGTGAAGCGGCTGTCCACGCGATATTTGGGTTCGTTCGGCGAGCTCCTCGTATACGGTTGTCTAAAGCCCCCGAATTGACACTTTTAGGACATAGCGGATACAATTTCGTTCCTCATTGTGGAGTCACTGCTCCAAGTCCAGTTAGTGAATGAAATCAGATTCGTCGCCCTCGTCGCGACGAGAGACTACGAAGGAGTTATCGGTCATGTCCAACGTCACCGAATTTACGGAAGACAATTTCGAAGCGGAAGTTATACAGTCGACGGTGCCCGTTTTGGTCGACTTCTGGGCGCCTTGGTGCGGTCCGTGCCGTCGGATCGCTCCCATGATCGATGAACTTGCCGCTGAAAACGAAGGTTCGTTTAAAATCGGTAAACTGAATATCGATGACGCTCAAAGCGTCGCAATGAAATACGGCGTGATGAGTATCCCGACGTTGATCGTATTCAAAGGGGGGGACGTCGTTGAGAAATTCACCGGCGGTCAGCCAAAGGAACGATTGCAGGAAGCGCTCGACAACGCCAAGGGGTAAGAGCAGTCGATAACGAAATTGGCTGCCGCTTGTACGTAAGTAGCAGCTGCCGCGATTAACAGTCTATCAAGCTGCCCGCAACGCCATTGTCGCGTTGTGGGCAGTTCTCTGTTTCGCCTTCTGTTGACCGTCGGATTCGCCGCTGAATTTGGACAGCAAGATGATGAAGGGTAGGACGATTTGAGGTTGAGGTGGAAGAAGAAGAAGAAGAAGAAGAAGAAGAAGAAGAAGAAGAAGAAGGCAAGTCGATGAATTCAGCCAAAAAAGAGCGAAAAGAGATATGAGCGAAGAGCAGCCGAAGACGGGACCCAATATTTGTCTCGATCAGTTTCTTAAGTATCACGATGTCGTGGGAACGGGCGGTCAAGCGAAGATGGTGATCCAGGAGGGAATGGTCTCGGTCAACGGCGCAATCGAGACTCGCCGACGGAGAAAGTTGGTTCATGGGGATTTGGTTGAGTTTGACGGCGATGTAATGGTCGTGGAGTTCGACGGAATGCCTGAAATTGACGTCGAATAGCTGTTTGTCGCTTGATATTTTCGCGTCAGCCATTTAGCCTGAGGAAAGCTATACCCCTCCTAACACTGCGAAGGTTGACACGATGCGCATCGCACCCTACCTGTTCGTCATCCTCTTATTGCAATCTCCCTCTTTCTTGCCTGCCGAAGATGAGGCGAAGGCAGACGAAAAGCAAGCTCAGGCTGGCGAAAAGAAAGCCGATGACAAGCCGGCTGAGTCGATTTCTATTCTTCCTGGGCACTCTGCGCACGGTGAGGCGTTTAATGAAGGGCCACGGCAAAGCGCTTATCTAATGGAGGGAATGGCCAACATCTCTTTTCCGGTCACCGCGAAAGATCCGTTGGTTCAGAAGTTCATCAATCAAGGACTCGCGCAAATGCACGGGTTCTGGAACTACGAAGCCGAGCGATCGTTTCGTCAAGCAGTTACGATTGAACCCGAATGTGCGATCGGCTATTGGGGCTTGGCTCTAGCGAACCTCAGTAACGAGAAGCGTTCGAAAGAGTTCATGGCCAAAGCGGTCGAGCACAAAGCAAAAACTTCCGAACGCGAAATCATGTATATCGATGCTTTGGCTGCTTTGATCAAAGCAGGCACCAGTAAAAAGAAAGAACGATCTGAAGCCTACATGCAGGCTTTGGAAAAGATCATCTACAAGTACCCCGACGATACAGAAGCGAAATCGCTATTGGCTTTGCAGCTTTGGAAGCACCGCTACGAAGGGGGGAAGATCAATAGTCTCCTGGCAGTAAGCGCTTTGCAAGACACGGTCTTTCGCGACAACCCAATGCATCCGACCCACCATTATCGAATTCATCTTTGGGATCACGAAAACCCCAAATTGGCTTTGGACTCGGCAGCAAAGTGCGGCCAGACTTCACCCGGTATCGCCCATATGTGGCACATGCCTGGCCATATCTACTCGCGATTGAAGCGTTACAACGATGCGGCTTGGCAACAGGAGGCGTCCGCGCGAGTCGATCATGCACACATGATGCGCGACCGAGTCCTGCCCGATCAGATTCATAACTTCGCTCACAATAACGAATGGTTGATTCGCAACTTGATTCACTCCGGGCGAGTCGGCGAAGCTGTGGATTTGGCCAAGAACATGATCGAGCTTCCTCGGCACCCGAAATACAACATGCCAAACAAACGCAAAAGCTAC